>CAYSOH010000107.1:0-3498 GCA_964432625.1 uncultured archaeon | reverse complement strand
CTTTGCTTACACTATCAGTAATGTAGGTTACCATGTTTTTCGAAACGTTATCCCCCATGCATTAGCGAAGGGTGTAATAGATTACCGGTGGTTCATTTTGAGCCGAAAATTGTCATAAACTCTTTTTAGCCCCTCTTTGTCGTAAAAAAAGAGCCACCGTGGCTAAGGGGTATAGCGGTGCCTTGGTAAGGCGCAGGTCGTGGGTTCGATTCCCACCGGTGGCTCCATTATTCTACGTAATAAGCCATGTGTCCCTTGGCCCACTTTCCAATATCAATAGAAGAGACCTTTGTGAATTTTGAATCTAATTCTTTCTCACATTTTTTGAAGATCTCTTCATCGTCACCAGGTGTAGACCTTGATTTCAACATCAGTAATCCACATTCCGGACTAAAAAAATCATAATTTCTCATAAAAATCTCGATTTGGTCCCTCTGTGCAATATCTTGATACAAAACATCAGGTTTGCCTGTGTGTATTTTGTATGTTTTTGGGAAATGAGCATCCCCCAGAAATGGAATTATGTTACTTCTTTGTTTGGCAAGTACAAGTAATTCAGCCATTGCTGTCGCTGAAATATCTACTCCAATTATTCTCCCTTCAAAACAGATCTCGCTTAGAAAGCCGATTGTATTTCCTTCAGCAGACCCTAGGTACAAAATCTTGCTATTACTTTTGAACGGCCAATCCATTCCACCGCCAAGAATGTAGGCAGATAGTTTAGAATGGTAAGGATTCCATTTAATCCATTTCTTATTTTTTCTTATCTCCAGAGATCCCCTTTTTTTCCTAAGGTTCTCAGATAAATTCATAGAATCAGGCGAGACCTTGTTTTTCAGCCTCAATCGCCTCTTTTATCCCAGGATCAACAACTCCTGTCCACGCCTCAGCACCTATTATATTGGAAGAATCCATTCCTTCTATCCATAATTCAATTCCTTCAAAACTGCTACGTGTGCCATTTGGTACTATGAATTTATACTTTGTAGATTCAGTGGTCGGTAGTCCGATAGACCAGATTACCTGATTTCCTTCTCTTTTACCCGGTCTTGGTTCAGCGTCTTTTATTTCATGACCTGGGACTACTGCCCTTAGTTTGAAATTAGCTGATCTAAGACGATAATTGGTTATTTTTATTTCAATTTCAATTTGGCCATCATTGAATTCAACATCTTCTTCAATCCACACTACATCCATTATTGCTGCAACAACTTTGTCCAGATTTGGAACAGGTTGCCCAACAACACTTGATGTTTTTTCAGCTATTGCAGGCAATATCTTCTTTACAAGATCAAATTTTTCAGTAACCTTTTCTCTTTTCTTCTGTTTCTTAAGATGCCTAGATAAAGTCTTTGCGTTATTCCTCAATGCCAGTTTAATTTCTTTCTTTATTTCACTTATATCTGCTATCGCTTCTTTTGCCTCTGAGGTAAACGGGATGTTTGTAGAGGCCACATGAACCAAAATTATGGCAGGGCCATTGGGAGTTCCTTTTCCTCCTCTCTGGTCTAACCCATATTGTCTCCAATTTATACTCTGTATGGCCTTTGTAATAGCACATCCACCAGCTTGATAAAGCAGGGGAACACGATTGGCAAATCTAAGCATTTGAATAGGCTGATCCTTAGGTAGATTTCCTCCATATACCATGCCAACTTCTGCAAGGAAAGGCGTTCCAGCGAATACTGAGGGAGAACGGCTTACAGGTAATGTATAGAAGTCTGGTCGATACTCTTCCAGAACTTGTTTTAGTCCCAGTTTTATCAATTTAGGTCCAATTGGAACTAGTACCCCACTTGTCGGAGTTCGTATAGTTGTTGTTTTGAACGCCTCTATCATTCCCTTGGCTTCAATCCTAGTAAGATCTTGTGGTCTTACCAAAGGTGAAAGTCTTGATTTCTGAAGAACTTCCCTAATGCTTTTTGCTCCCATTGATGAAAGATCATTGCGTAAGAATTTACCCATTTGATGCTCTGAACTGTGATGTGCCATTCGCATCAATTGTCCCAGTTCTACACCATGCGGGTGTGGTTTGATTCCTTCACTTGGCAGTTCTGGATTTTTGTCAGTACCTCTGTCAAATACAAATTTTTTCTTTTCGGGATTAATAAATATTATTTTGGCATGAGGATTTACAATAGAAGTTGATTTTAGGTATTCAAGAACAGAAGGTCTAGCTTCTCTATATCTTCCTTTGATAGCAAATTCAATTCTCGTACCGTGATATTTCTCAGGATATATTCCATCCTCATCTGGTTCCGCTAGCTCGTCTTTCCAGACAAAATCCTCAGTTCTTTCAACATTTCCTCGATTGTTCCGAGTATCTAGTTTCATAGTTATTCGTATCGCTAGATGTTCCTCTGAGATTCTAGTACTTATTGTGGCAGATCTTCCTGTTGTCAATTGTCCATACATTATGGCCGCTGAGATTCCTATTCCCTGCTGCCCTCGTGATTGTTTACCACTTCCAAATCTTGAACCGTATAGTAATCTTCCAAAGACATTTGGTACATTTTCCTCAACTATACCTGGGCCATTATCCTCTATTGCTATACTCAGTTCATCTTTTCCTAGATTTCCCACTTCAATTCTTAATTCAGGAAGAATGCCTGCTTGCTCGCAGGCATCTAGGCTGTTATCTACTCCTTCTTTTACCGCAGTTATTAAGGAATGTGTAGGATTGTCAAAACCTAGTATGTGCCGATTCTGTTCAAAGAACTCGGACACAGGGATATCTCTTTGTTCTTTGGCAAGTTGGTGTGCCTTTGTTTTCTTTGTTTTTGGTCTCTTTTTGACTTCCTTCATTTCCTCTTTTGGCTCTTCTACCTGAATCTCTTCAGGTTCAATCGTTTCACTTCCAAATTCGAAGGTCGTCTGACCCATTCACGCCCTATAAACACCAATAATTAAGCAGTACTCCCTAACCTCAAAGAAAATTGATTTTACAAAATCGTGATTTAGGAATTTGGTTCCTTAGGAGTATTCCATTCCAATGACCACACCCTATGCTACGTTCTCTGTTTTTAACAGCCACAAAACCGAGTTCAACATCATCTGCATTCTTAGGCATCAAATCTTTTCCACCGCAGAAGTCTATAACCTCATGTGTGTCTATTGAAATCACGTTTTTTGTTATCAAATGTCCAAAAAGTTGTATGAAATTAGTGGTCGGTTTGGGAGTTTTATGAATACGGAAAATACAAAGTCCGATACTTTCAGGTCTAATCCTTTTTAACTCCTCAGGACCAATGTATATCCTGTTCTTAGAACCAATGTACCAATTGTAATCATCTAAATTTTTCCCAGAAATGCCAAATCGCCATAGACAATAGTCAAGTATTATATTTCTTTTATCTTCACTTAATTTCTTCAACATTTCTCAAACCTCGCTACGAAGAATCCATCAGTGTCATTATGGTGAGGCCAGATTCTCATGCATTTTTCTACTTCTTTCTCATATTTTTCGCCTTTCCATTCAGTTATACCATTCATAGATTT
>CAYSOH010000106.1:1387-3501 GCA_964432625.1 uncultured archaeon | reverse complement strand
TCATCATCAAAAAGATATGACTGTACACGTTCTAATTCTTTTTCAGCTCTCTTATTGATATTCAGTACTAAAACTGCAAGACCCATAACTAGGGCAGTAACAGCAATCGCTGAAATGTACATACCTTTCAAAGTACCATCATCGCTATCTGGCATCAAATATTCCACAGTAGCATTAATCGTGTCCTTCCAAGCCAACGCTACCACTAAGCCAAATGCAGTCATTACCGAGGAAATGACAATTCCTCGCATGTTCAATTTTTCAAAATCTTCTTGATCTATACCCATTATTCTTCCTCCGGAGTGTTTTTCTCCTCTAGTTTTAGGCTGTATACTGAAAATATGTACAAATCAGGATTATCCCTTATGCGCTCTACACAAGGTCCACACATTGGATGGACAAAACCCTGATTTTCCTCGTGTTTATGTCTAAGATCTGCCTGATAACAGTGAGATACTAGATAATCTGCTTCGGCCGGCTGATTCAATCTAGTTGGAGTCAACCCATGAACATCTACACACATACGACAATACACGTTACACCTGACTTCACATTCACTGCAAACCCCTATTATAATTATGCTGCTAAATTTTATATAACACTACCAAGTCGAAAAATTATGGCAAAGGAAAAGAAAACCCAAGGTTTTCAGTCTGCCGCAGGTCTTATCAGATACTTTGATGCCGAGGATAAAAACGCTCTTCAGATATCAAAATGGGGAGTTATTCTTGCCTGTATTCTGACCATCATAGTGGTCGAGGTTGCGGCTGCCATAGATAGACAAACCAGTGCATACATCCTTGGAATTGGATTAGTGATAATCATCTTGAATGAATTTAGAATAAGTCGTTCTGAATCTGTATAATTTTATTTAACGGAACTTAATCCACGGCCTAATGGAACTTTGTGACTTCTGTGGTTTTGTGCTAAACGACGGGAATGCAAAGTGTTCCAATTGTGCAGCACAGATACCAGGTCGAGAACATCTAACTATTCAAACACCAAAGGCTGGAACTAAGGTAGAAAAATCTGTAGACTCAAAATTTATACCTGCAACCTCGAATCTTACCAGTTATATACCGAAAAAGACAATAATACTCCTACTTGTTATTGGAATCCTAGTTGCTCCGCAAACACAGTCTCTGATAACTAAAAGTATTAGCTACTGGGATGAGATGAATACACCATATTACAACATACCTGAAAGTATAACTATCAATTTCGTTCGAAATTTTACGATATTATTAGAAAGCGGAAAATCTTCTAATTATGAATTAATTCTAAGTAAACCTGAGAACAGACCAGCGTGGCCACAGCAAGATATCATGACGTGGCAAGAAGTTGAAGTCATAGGTATAGAACCTGAATTTGAAGAGACTGACACTGATAGGATGAAATGGACTGGACAGGTAAATGAAACCAAGAGAGAATATGTTGAAGTCAGTTACAAAATTACGGTTGATACCATAAGGCCGGAACTCACACCTGAAAATTCTGGAACCTTAGATGACATTCCTGAGGGTTATGAAACTTATCTGGATGATGACTGGTTGATTGAACCAAGCTTACCTGAGATACAAGTACTAGCAGCGGAAGCCATGAATGGAACAGATGGAAATGTGGTCCAGATTCTAACAAATATTTTTGATTACATAAGCTCAGGTTATGCCTACAAAGCATCAGCCATTCCTAAGAGCTGTCCTGAGAGTATTGCCAATGGATATGGTGATTGTGATGATTTTTCAATCCTCTTCTCTTCCATTGCTAGAGCCGCTGGAATACCGACATGGATGGAATTGGGGAAAATACCTGCTTTCATAGATGTTGGGTCTGATTGCGATTTGAGAGATTGGGGTGGACACGCATGGGTCAATGCTCTTGTACCACTAAATGATGGCACAATTACAGTAGTAAGTATCGACCTCGCGAATTCTTACCTTATGTGGATGCCTCCCTACAGAATATCAGATTGGGTCGATGATGGAAATGGAGATAATCTTTATTCATATTATTATCTTTTTTCAAGTCAAGGCAATGGTAGAGCAACGTACATCGAAAACAGCTATGTATCAAGTTGTACAACTTCTGGAAACATAAAATTAGAAGAGTTATGA
>CAYSOH010000106.1:0-1287 GCA_964432625.1 uncultured archaeon | reverse complement strand
GTTATGGAACTACAGTTATAATCTATCGACGAGAGAGTAGGGAAAGCTTTTTATACTGGCCTAAATCCACACGAAACCTCAGAGGATGGTGAGCAAATGAATTCTAAACCCGAAGACGAAAATGTTGACGAAGTAGTAGAATGTCCAGATTGTAAGGGCACACATCTCAAAAGGGACTATGACCACGCAGAGATAGTATGTGCTGACTGTGGCCTTGTCCTAGAGGATAATATCGTTGATACAGGTCCTGAATGGAGAGCTTTTGATATGCAACAAGAAAATGCTCTAGCAAGAGCTGGACCTCCTATGTCAACTACACTACCTGACAAAGGACTTTCAACCGAGATCTCACCAACCAATCGTGACTACTACGGAAGATCAATATCTAACAGAAATCAGTCTATGCTTTTCCGAATGAGAAAGTGGCAAAGACGTGCAAGAGCTTCAAAGTCGGCTGAAAGAAACATGGCTGTCGCTATGCGTGAAATGCAAGCCGTTGCTACAAATCTGAAGCTCCCAAGAAGAATTCAAGAAACTGCTGCCTTCATCTACAGAAGAGCTATTCAGGAACAATCATTAAGTGGAAGAGCAATCGAAATGGTTGCTTGTGCTGCATTATATGCTGCATGTAGACAAGAAGGAGTTCCAAGAACTTTAACTGAGATAAGTAGACATAGCCGCTACTCAAGAAAAGAGATTTCACGTACATACCAAGTAATGGTCAAAGCATTAAAAATGCATTCAATGCCACCTCTACCTGAGGATTACCTACCAAGAATATGTTCAAAACTGGAATTATCTCCTAAAGTGGAAGGTGCAGCAAGAGATCTTCTGAGAGCTGCACAAGATGTACCACTTACAAACTCAGTACCAATATCCTTGGCTGCAGCCGCAGTATATATTGCATCAATAGTAAACAACGAAAGAAGAAAACAAAAGGATGTAGCACGTGCTGCAGACTTGACCGAAGTTACTATCAGAAGCAGATACAAGGAAATGGCTCAGTTTTTGAACATAGATATACATATCTAATACGGTCTTTAGTCAGGGCAGAGTCCCAATGTTTGATGAACAGATATACAGGCGTTTCAATCACACTGTAGCTGCGTGTTTCGTAATTTTCTTTCTTTTCCCCCAGAAGATATTGGGCCTAGAGAGGATTTACCTTGCTATCATCCTGTGGCTAATAATACTAGTAATAGAATACCTACGCTTAAACAACAAAGTGAAACTATTAGGAATGAGAGACTATGAAAAAAATAGAGTGGCTGGTTTTGTTTGGTTTGC
>CAYSOH010000105.1:0-3508 GCA_964432625.1 uncultured archaeon | reverse complement strand
TTATCAGAAAGATAAACTGCCAATGCATCACTGATTGCTTCAGCGGAGTCTTCACGAATATATTGCATATATGATTGAACTGTAGATAGGCTATACTTGCTAATGAGGGACTCGAGTTCCATTATGCCCTTTCGAACTGCGGCTATCTGGGCATTAATGTCAAACTTTCTTTCACCTATATTTCTAGCGGGATATTTAGAAGATTTCAAAAGATTCTCAAACTCTTTTTCCATTAACTTTCCACCATCAACAATGCGGAAATTGTCTATTACAATCCCTTCTTCTTGAATTGAGGTCGAGAAAGGCGGTATGGAACCTGGTGTTATACCTCCTATATCTGCATGATGACCTCGACTGGCAGCATAAAATATTGGTTTTTTAGAACCGGAAAAAACTGGAGCTATAACTGTTAAATCTGGTAAATGTGAACCTCCCTTATGTGGATTATTTATTAGGTAAAAATCTCCATCCTTCATTTTTCCTTCATTCGCTAGAATTATTGATTTAACAGATTCGCCCATGGCACCTAAATGTACAGGAACGTGAGGTGCATTCGCAACCAGATTACCTTCAGAATCAAAAAGAGCACATGAAAAATCAAGTCTTTCCTTGATATTTACCGAATGGGCTGTATTCTGAAGAGTGTGGCCCATTTGTTCTGCAGCACTCATGAAAAGATTGCTAAATATTTCCAAAGAAATGGGATCTTTGTGATCTGATATTTGAAGATTATGAAGTTTTTCTTGCTCTATTATTACATGGCCAAAATCATTGATGCTGGCCTTGAAACCAGGGTCTATCACAACTGTTGAATTTGGATCGTGAATCATTGCAGGGCCTAGCAATTCAAATCCTTTCGGCAATGAATCTTTAGAATAAATTGGCGTATCCATTAATCGACTTTCAAAATATACTTCACAATAATCAATTGGTTCTGGTTGTGATGAAACTGAAATCAAGGATGACTCGTCTATCGTATCACGACTTCCTGTAACTTCAAGGCGAATGTTTGTAATTTCTAGTTCACCAACTGGAGAAAAACCAAATAAATTTCTATGTTTTTCTTCAAACAAGGAATGCATGTTATCAATATCTGAAACTGGAATTGTTATTGAACTATCTGTACCTGAAACTCGTAAATCAAGAAAATGATTGCTCACAATATGGCTTGATTCTATACCAAGATTCTCAAGTTCTTCTACCAATGGTGGTTGCATTGATTCTATCTCTGAAATAGCTGTCGAATATGATTCAGAATCAAACTTAGTAACCAGTGACTTGATGCCATATCTAAACTGTTCAGCATTTGCTATTCCGTATGCTGAGAGAAGACTAGAAAGTGGATGGATAACGATTTTCTTGATTCCCAGAATTCTAGCAATCCCACAACAATGTTGAGGTGCAGCTCCTCCAAAACAAACAAGAACGTGATTTCGTACATCATATCCTCTAGAAACAGAAATTTCCTTAATTGCGGCAGCCATCTTTTCATTAGCAATATCAATAAAACCAAGTGCTAGTTCCTCTAAAGATAATTTTGACTGAGTATTATCATTGACCTTAGAACAAAGCATTCTAAATTCCTTTTCAGTTTCTTCTCTGCTCAATTTTTGATTTTGTTTCGGGCCAAAAACTGATGGAAAGAAATCTGGATTTATGCGTCCGAGAATCAAGTTAGCATCTGTAATCGCCAAATCTCCATTGAGGCCATAACATATTGGACCTGGAACTGCACCTGAAGATTCGGGACCTACCTGTAATTTTCTTCCATCGAACCATATCTTGGAACCTCCGCCTGCAGCTACAGTCTTTATGTCTAAACTAGAAGTCTGGAAATTTATTCCTCCAGCTTCTATTTCCATTATCCTAGAAAAATGGCCATCATACCTAGACACATCAGTTGATGTACCACCCATATCAAAACCAATTATGGAATCGTAGTTGTTTATTCTACTAACTGATGCTGAACCTATGACGCCTCCTGCAGGTCCTGAAAGTATTGCATCTTTTCCAGTTAGCATCAAGCCATCTGTCAATCCACCTGAACTTTGCATGAATTCTATAGGGACATTACCTAACTCACTATTCAGTGACAAAATGTATTCTCTTAGGACTGGATAAAGGTAGGAATCTACAACCGTTGTCTGAGCTCTACCAACAATTTTGATTATAGGCATCAATCTACTTGAAATTGATATATTTTCAAAGCCTACCTTTTTGGCTATGTCATAGCATCTCTCCTCATGGATAGAGTTTTTCCATGAGTGCATCAATACAATTGCAAGAGATTTGGTTTCAGAACTGTACAAACTTCTCAAATCTTTTTCTAGGAGAATATCGTCTAAATTCTGGACTACTTCTCCTTTTGCATCTAGACGTTCATGAACCTCTAAAACTGATGAGTACAACTGCTCAGGTTTGGTTATAGCTAAATCAAAAAGTTCAGGCCTTGCTTGATTGCCAATTTCTAGTAGGTCCGCGAAACCCTTTGTTATCAATAATACTGTATTGGAACCTTTTCGTTCAAGCAGAGCATTTGTTGCAACAGTGGTGCCGAGTCTTATTCTTTCTATCTTATGTGATGGAATTTTATCATTTTCTGATAGGTTCAGAATATTACGTATACCTTCGACCACTGGATCTGAATACGATGATGATTCTGAAAGAATCTTGAATGTATGAATACTATTAGATGGATCAATGCCTATTATGTCTGTAAATGTACCGCCTCTATCTACGGCAAAAAACCATTTGCTCATACCTTTTTAGAGCAGTAAGGACACATTGACCATTTCTGGTCTACAGATTTACCACAATTGGAACAATGTTTCATTTCACGTTCCTTACCCTCCGGGGCCTCAGACCAAAGATCTGACGGAGGTGGCGGTGGCAAAGGGTCTGGCCAAACACCAGCTATTGCCAAACTAAGAATAATACAAATTGCTGACAGAATCTGAACCAGAAATATTTCGGTCAAATACAGATTAAGAATCGATATAAGTCCAGCTAAAAGAAATGTTATTCTTAACATCAATTTATTAAGAATACATGGCTTCTATTTCTTTAGCCCAATTCTCGTTAATCTGCTTACGACGTATCTTGAGAGTTGGTGTCAATTCACCCTCATCTACATTGAGATCTCTTGGAAGAATGGTGAACTTCTTGACCTGTTCGGGATTACTGAATTTTTTGTTCAATTCTTGAACTTGAGCATCTAATTCGGCTTTTATTTCAGAGCTATCTGTATAGTCTGATAGTTTTGCACCAAGTGATTCTAGCTTGGCAATTTGTTCATTAGGATCCTTAGGCACCTCTGTAGCTCCATCTAAGCCGTGCTTATCTCTAAGGATAGCACCCACGTCAAGTGTGAAAAGAGCGCTACAAAATTTCCGATTATCGCCCACAAGCATACATTGAGAGACAAGCGGAATGGATTTCATAGTCTCTTCGACGACAAGCGGAGCTATGTTCTTTCCAGCCGAATTTACGTATATTTCTTTCAAACGGC
>CAYSOH010000104.1:0-3536 GCA_964432625.1 uncultured archaeon | reverse complement strand
TCCATTAATCCATTATGCATCCAGAAATCACAATAATTACCCAAGCCTATCCTTTCAGCAAGTATCATCTCTGTTTCATGGTGTGGATAGATTAGGTCTATACCTCCCCAGTGAATATCTATCGGTAAATCCAGCTCAGATGAGGACATTAATGTACATTCCAAATGCCAACCTGGGCGCCCTACAGGCAATCCCTCGAATTCCCAGATCTTACCACCTTCCAGAGGTGGACCCCACAGTAAAGTATCATGGGGACTCTCCTTAGGTCCTGAATTAACCTCATCTGTTCCTTCCGCTAAAGATTTCTCCAAATTAACGCCCAACAACTTGCCATGCTCCTCCTGCTTTATCCTTAGAAATATTCCTTCTTCGGTCTGATAAGCTTCACCGGCATCCAACAATTTCTTAGTTTCTTCAGCTATTTGTTGAACAAATTCTGAAGCTCTGGTGTATTTTGTTGCAGGCGTGTTGGAAAGTAACTTCATTTTCCCAAGAAATTCTTCTTCATATTTACGAGTAAAATCAAATTCTTTAATTCCAGCTTTTGAGGCTCCCAAAGCAGTCTCATCTGCTACATCTGTAAAATTCTGTATGTGATTGACCTCATATCCCTTATATCCTAACCATCTTTTCAAAATATCAAAGGAAACATAGGATTTAGCATGTCCTAAATGAGTATCTGAATAAACTGTGGGGCCACAAATATACAATCCTAATTTCTTAGAATCTGGATTGAAATCTTCTTTCTTACCTGAAACTGTATTGAATAATTTCAACCTTTGTCTCCTCCGCCTCTAGCGCAGATATTTGACTCGTCGGGCCAATCCTCACCATAAAACATTGACATGCAATAACTGTGGGCATTATATCCTATAGAATCAAGCAAATTGGTAACTCTGAAATTTGGAGCGGGAACAAGTACCTCAATTGTAGATTTATCTGGAATAGCCTGAACAGTAGCCTGTAGCATTCCCTGCCAGTTCTTGCATCCTGGTTCAACTATCCACGGGCCTATTTCATACCAAGAATCTTCACCTTTAGCCATAATGAATCCTTTTACTGAACCATCCTCCCCGAGCGCCACAAATGAACATTGAGGAAGATAATCATTTAACTCTTTCAAGAACTGAGAACGGTCTCCCCCAAACTGACGCTGATCTATTGCTAGTATCTCATCCATATATCCTTCAGCCGGAACAATATTTTCATCTGAACCTACATCAAAGGGTTGAAATGATTTCATATCTGCATCAAGCCTGAACTGTGTAGACATTCCCTCAGCAAGAAAACCTAGTTCCTTGTAGAAAGTCGTTACTTCCATTCTTGACTGGACTCTTACGGATTTGCAGGATTCAAGGCGCTTCATTGCCTCCTTAAGCAAAATCTTGCCGACTCCTTTGCCTCTACTTTTGGATGAAACAACAACGTTACCAATCATTCCTAGATTTCCATAATCAAAGGCAGTGGTAACACCTACAGAGTGTTTGCCATCAACTGCAATCAAAGGAATGCTGATTTTCATGAGACGTTGCCAGTCTTCTACTGAATTGCCCCAGTCCTCGCTATCAGTGAGGGATTTAGCAAATTCAATGTCTGATTCTTGCATATCTCTTACCTTAATCATCTGAAATACCCTCGTCACAATCCTGTTGCCCAAAAGTCAAGAATTTCTTATCTTTTCTTTGAAGTTTTAGACGACAACTTCCATAACCAAAGTCCTCACCGCCATACCAATGAGGACAATCTTTACACTTGAGCATTAATTCGTTATCAATGAACAAGATTAATGAAGATATGCGTTGATAAAATCTTATAATCTACTGTTCTCATGCTAATAGCATGAATCGTGTGTCACCGGTCACCATAGCGCTTATGCTGATTCTGACCACAATGTCAACGGGTTCTATTGAATCTGAGGAGTTTCATAGAACTACAAACACTGCAGATGGCTTCGATGGACATGAAAATGATACTCTGAATCGAACCAACACTTTCCCCTTCGATGTGTTGTTCGATGACTATCACGAATACTACGAAGTTGTTTCTCAATTACAAAAATTTGCAAATGATTACCCTGATATCGTCGAGATTTATACCTTAACTGACATAATTCCTGCAGGTGAAACTTGGCAAGGAAATGAAATTATTGGAATTAAAATATCTGATAATGTAGCTAACGAACCTGATTACTATGATGACCCTGATGAAGAAACGTTCTTCGTAGTTGGAAATCATCATGCTCGAGAATGGATGACTGTTGTAACCACTCTTTACTTTGTTTATTACCTGACTCATTTCTATGGTATGGAACCCACGGATAATGATGGTGACGGACTCATTAATGAAGACATGATTGATGGGGTAGACAATGATGGAGATGGAGAACAAGGCGGACGTGTAGATGACCAAGGTAGGGCCTTATTTGATGGAATTGACAACGATGGAGACGGAATTATAGATGAAGGTATTGATGAAGACCCAAGTGAGGCTCGAGTAACTCATTTAGTTAACAACAGAGAAACTTGGATTATACCTATACTAAATCCTGATGGATACATATATGATAGAGAAGACCCGGCCAGATTCTGGCGTAAAAACTTGCGCGATAATACAGATGATGATAGATATCAGGAAGGTTGTGATGGAGTAGATCTTAATCGAAACTATCCTTTTGAATGGGGCCATAACACACAACCTACTGCGTTACTTGGAGAAGATGGGGAAGTTGAATTTACAGTTGATGATGATAATCCCTGTTCAGATGTCTACCACGGACCACGTGATCAGAATGATGATGATGGAGATTGTGGATTAAATTGTGAAGTTGGATTGGACTTTGGAGACCAAAATACGCAAACTGGAGTAGATGAAGATCCTCCCGATGTTAATAGAGAGGACGATGATAATGATGGTAAAATTGGAGAGGATAAAGAAGGGGGATTCTCAGAACCTGAAACTCAAGTGATAGAGTATCTAACTTGGAGATTGGATATATACGAGGATTATCCACAAGAAATGTATTTGGAAGATTACCAAAATGGAATTGTTAGAAATAACTGGCCAGAAATGTTTCAACTTAATCCTGATGGAAGTCAAAGTACTGTTAGAAATTATAGAACTGAAGCCCATGATATGAAACACAATATCATGAATGCAGTATCATACCATTCATGCTCTAATCTTTACATTTGGCCATGGGGATTCAAGGATCAAGACCCGCCACATGAGCTCTATATGGAGAACCAAGTAAAGCCCCTCATGAATTTAACAGGATATGGTAACTGGAAAGATCAAGGAGGATACAAAGTATCTGGTGATATCAATGATTATCAATATGGAATGCAAGGTTCCTTTTCATACACTGTTGAGTTGAATAGCTGTGGAAATCAAGGTGGACTCGAAGGAGGATTCCATGCTGACACACGACTTATTCGCCCAACTGTAAGAATGCATCTTTTGACCAATATGCACTTCCTAGATGAATCACCTAGAGCAAGAATTGGACAAATGTTCCCAGATTTTGGAGACATTAATGG
>CAYSOH010000103.1:0-3602 GCA_964432625.1 uncultured archaeon | reverse complement strand
GACAATGATACTTTGGGTCGTTTCCAGTTAGTTGGAATACCCCCTGCACCACGTGGAGTTCCACAGATTGAGGTATCTTTCGATATCGATAGAAATGGAGTCATGAATGTAACAGCTAAGGATCTTGGAACAGATAATGAGCAGAAGATAGAAATCACCTCCAAATCAAATTTAAGCGATGACGAGATTGAAGAAAAGGTCAAAGAAGCTGAGAAGCATGCTGAAGAGGATAAGAACATCAGAGAAATCATTGAAACTCGCAACCAGGCCGAGTCATTCATTTATGCTACAGACAAAGCCATCAAAGACCTTGGAGACAAAGTTGATGATGATACAAAGTCCAAAGTTGAAGAATCTAAAGAAAAACTGGAAGCAGCTATGAAAGAAGATGATTTTGATGCCCTTAAGCAGGCATTGGAAGATTTCCAGGAGGCATCACAGGCCATTGGTCAAATGGCATATCAGCAGGCAGCTGAGGAACAGGCCAAGAATCAGGCCGAAGGTAATGGTCAAGAAGTTGATGATGATAACGTCGTTGATGTAGATTACGAAGAAGTTGAAGACGAGAAGTAGTCAAGTATAAATCCACCCTATCCTAGTGCCATCAGATATGGCCGATAAGGTTTCCTTTACAGATTTCGGTGGAAAGAAGAAAGTTCGTAAAGTTAAGCGCCGTAGAACGAAGAAGTCAAGTGTCAATGCTGAAAAATTACTTGATGAGGTTCTTGCAGCTAAAAAAATGGCTGAAGAGACCATTGAGGCATCCAATCCAAGTCTTATCTCTCTACCTTTTATTGAATTCTCGGCCAGTCAGCCATCACCTTTTGTTTCAGGTGAGTGGAATACTATCGAGATTTCAATGAGTAATACTGGAAATGGTACAGCACGTACGATAACAATATCATTTGACAATATGCAAGTTCGCGGTCAAACCATAGTTGACAGTTTAGAATCAGGTAAGGATGCTGTTGTCGAGATAGAAATAATGACCAATTCCATTGATAGAACGATTACTCGTTTGGATTTGTATTATCATTCTATAGAGGGAGACACTTTCACCGCGGTAAGGAGAGATTGGTTCCCTAATGATAATGAGAATACCTTAATCTTTGAAGGTGAAATTCCTCCTGGTGAGGATCCAGATTCCCCAATTTACAAACGACAAGAGGTAATGCATGCTGAATTCCATATCATGTGTAGTAATTGTGGGGCCAGAGCTCCAGCTACATTTAGAATATGTGGAAAATGTGGTTCACGTCTTCAGAAAAGAATTGACAGGCGCAGTGATTGGGGGAGCAACCTGAAGGACCCTACAGGAGTTGAGGATCAGCGTGACGTCCTTATCAAGAAACTTAGAAAGCTTGGAGAATTAAAGGACAAAGGTTTGCTGAGTGATGAAGAGTTTACAGCAGCTAAAACTGAACTTCTGAACTAGACAGATTCAGCCCATTCAACATCATCATCAAAATCCCCGTCTGAAACAGGCCCCTTCTTTACAGAATCAGCTACCTTGTTATTTAGGAAGAAGATGAATATGATTAGAATAATTGCCCACTGGACAACCATAGTTATAATGGTGAATAATCCTAATCCCATTCCTTCAATCGGAGAGTGACTTTGATCCTGCAACTTCTCATATATGAAAAATCCAAACACTGCAATGAATTCTAGTGGGAAAACGTATTTGATAATGTATTCCCACCATTTACCAATTTGAATATCGGCGTATTTGGTGTTAATTAAGTTCTTTCTGAACTCACTAACACCAAATCTCATTACCACAATAGCAACCATCAAGCCTGAGACAATTAATCCAGTTCCCCAAACAAAGTCCTGATTATCTAGAAATTCTAGACTGATTGCAGAAGGTATACCTGCTAAAGCAACAGCCAAGGCGATGTATCTTACAGCTTCTTTTCTTTCCCAGCCCATATCAACAAAATTAACAACACATGCTTGAAGTGTAGAGACCATAGAGGTCAAAGCAGCAAATGCCATTGCCAAGAAAAATATACTTCCTATTACCCATCCAGCCGTTCCCATTGATGCGAAAAGAGCAGTTAGGTGGATAAATGTCAATCCTGAAGATCCAGATTCCACTGCAGCTAGACCCTCTGCCGTGGTGTCCGAAAGCGCAAACACAGTTCCAAGAACTGCTACGCCTGCAATCAATGAAACTGAATTGTTTCCAAGTCCAGTTAGGAATGCATTAAGTCCAATATCTTCCTTCTTTCTCATGGCAACAGCATATGTTATTGCCATTCCGAATCCAGCAGATGTTGACCATGCAGATTGAGTTAGAGCCCTAATCCAGGTTTCACCTCTGAATAGATACTCCCATTGTGGAATGAAAAGGAATCTAAGTCCCATCGCAGCTCCTGATGGATTTAGAATAAACGGATAAATCATAGCTACAACTAGG
The DNA here is from genome assembly GCA_964432625.1 of uncultured archaeon. GTDB lineage: Archaea > Thermoplasmatota > Poseidoniia > MGIII > CG-Epi1 > CG-Epi1. Next base: position 1,180 of record CAYSOH010000103.1, on the reverse strand, counting down.
AAAGCGACTAAACAGGGAATCAGTATTTTGTTTGCCCTTTCAATTCCACTTATTCCATTATAAACAATAAATGCCGAAATGCCTACAGCTATCAGCTGGAAAAATACGACTTCAGCTGGAGAACTAATGAAATTATCCCATAGCGCTTGTGTTTCTTCCGTATTTGTAGCATCACTCATATCTCCAGAAAGCGCTATCCAGAAGTATCGTATTGTCCAACCCATAACTACTGCATAGTAGAAACCTACGGCCGTTCCAACCCACATCATCCATATTCCAAGCCATGTGAAGTTGCGACCTGCCATATCTCTCATAGCACCTATAGTACCAAGTCTTGTTTTCTTACCAATAGCAAATTCAGCCATTAGTAGTGGAATGGACCATGCAAATAGGAAAATCAACCATCCGATCATGAAAGCCCCACCACCATTTGCGGCAGCTTCTCTTGGGAATCTCCATATGTTTCCGGTACCAACAGCAGCTCCAATAGTAGTTAGAATCAATCCTAATCTTGAGGAGAATTGCTCAGGTGGGTCTTCTTCAGCCACTCTTATCTTCCTTTAGCAGATTTCCTTATCTTAGGTTTGGGTATTTCTTCGCTGTTGTTTTTCCTTTTTTCAGCTTCAGTTGCAATTCCGACGGTTCTGTAAAGTCCACCCCATACAACCCCATACATTATTGCCATCATTATTCCAACACCCAGGATATCAAGAAAAACATTTCCAAAACCTATAACATCATCCACAAAAATCTCAATAGGTTCTGCAGCACCATAACCAGTTAACACAAATCCGCCACCGTATTCGTTGGCAAGTCTTGAATCCTGCGCTACAGCATAAAATTGAACATTGGTTGAATCTTCAACTTCGGGAATGTATGCTATGAAAACTGAGTCTCTCCTTGGTATTGTGAACTCAGCACTGTAGTCTGAGTAATCCTTAGTGTCACAACCCTTGATACAGGACATAGGTATTTCCTTCCATACATCTTGAGCCATTTCATCAGTTCTATAGTTCAATATTAGGGAATCCTGCAACATGAATTGCGCTTCTTCAACCTTAACTCTTACAGGTAGGTCGTCTTTAGCAAAGTAGTCTCCAAAATCAATTTCTGAGTCTGATTGGAATCCGACAGTTTCTCCTTTTGATGACAATATGCTTAGTTTAGGCATCATCGTTTC
>CAYSOH010000102.1:0-3603 GCA_964432625.1 uncultured archaeon | reverse complement strand
CCATCAGTCATTCTGGAGAGTATCTCATTGGCTTTCTCAAGTGCGGTCTGTGCACTGCCCTCTAGACTTGTTTCTGGAACTATCCGTAAATCACAAAGTCCCTTGGCATTCAATTCCTTGAAAGTATCTAGTTCAGGATCATCTTCCGATATCAATAGGGTGTGATCATACATCTTAATCAGATATTTCTCTAATTCCTTCAAATCTCCAAATCCAACCACCCATCCATGCTTGTCCATTGACTTGGCATCAAAAAAGAAAGTGTATTCCCTTGAATATCCATGTATGTAGGCACAATGGCCGTCATGTCTCCATTGTCTATGGGCGCATGGTAGATTGCGGTATGTCTTGGTCGATGTGTATCTCTTGCTCATATCTTCTCCTTGTGTTGAATTTCTGTATTAATCGCATCCTGAAGTACCTCAGGCCAAGGTTTGACGTAAGGCACAGGATCTTCCCTTCCTATCGCATGGAATGCCAGAATTCTCTCAACGTCTGCTCCTGATTTTCCACTGCTGCGTCCTATCTCATCAGGATCATAACTGGTATTTGTGTTGGCAAAAACTGTGTCGAAATCAAGTTCCAATTTGTCCAATGACTTTTCGGAATCTCTCAGTATCGACTCCTTGTCACCTCCAATATAGGGTAGGTAGAACGAAACTTTGTCGGAATCCCAATTACCTACTTGAAAAGCATTTTCCAGGGCCCCATAGAATTCAGGTCGGCAATCTGGATAGATTGCATGGTCTCCTGAATGTACGCCTAAGGCTATCTTGACAACCTTATTGCGTTTCTGGGCTACAGATAGTGCATATCCGTAAAGAATTGACGAGAAGATTGCATTTCTATTAGGAACAACTGTCTGTTTCATTTGTTCCTCTTCATAATGGCCTTGTGGAATTTCATATCCTTCTGTAGTTAATGCTGAATCAAATGCGGACATCGCAGAACGAAGGTCGATTACCTTGTGTTCCAGATAGATGCCTTTGCTCTTGAGATATGCAATGTTAGCCTTGGCTCGTTCGATCTCGATACTGTGCTTCTGGCCGTAATCGTATGATAGTGCGTGGACCTCGTGTCCCTCCGCCAATAGGTGCATCAAAAGTCCTGTGGAGTCCATTCCTCCACTCAATGCCATTACTGATAATTCTGGCATTAGTCAACCCCCATCCATTTGTGGGTTTGTAGGGATAGATTCCATCCTGGATTATTGACAACTATATCGAAGGTTTCCTTGAAATTCTTGCCATTGAATTCTACATCCTTTGATTCATCATAACATGGTTGCAGGAATAGATTCGTGAATCCTTGTTTTAACTTATCATACATAGAAAGATCCTGTCCAACGTAAACTACCTTTAGTTCGTCCCCTTCCTTCTGTTTAATGCTGAATTCAGGATACAACATATCCTTTGGACTTACACATATCCAATCTACAATTCCGTCCTTCAATTCTACGGTACCATTGGTCTCTATCGCAATATTGTATCCTCTAGAATGTAGTTCTTCTGATAATGGTCTGAGGTCTTGAATGGCTGGTTCACCACCAGTGTACACAATGCGCTTGGTAGGCCATTGTTCCAATGTATCCATTATCTTAGTTATTGTCATCTTCTCCCATACGTCAAACTCGGTGTCGCACCAAGAACATTTGAGATTACAACCTCCGAATCGGATGAATATCGAGGGTGTACCGGTATGGTGTCCCTCTCCCTGGACCGAATTAAAAATCTCTACAATGGGATACTGTTTCTCTGCCAATTCTACTCCTTAATCAATTGCATAAGTTCGGCTCGTGCCTCAGCCTTATCGAAAAATACGCCTCTCATTGCTGAAGTAGACATAATCGCATGACTCTTCTTGACGCCACGGCAACCCATACAGGCATGACTAGCCTCAATGATTACTGCGGCTCCCAATGGTTTCAGATGTTTTTCTAAAGCGTCTGCGACCTGTGTGGTGATTCTTTCCTGATTCTGTAATCTTCTTGCATAAACCTCGACAATACGTGCCAATTTCGAGATGCCTACAATTCTGTCTGTTGGAATATAGGCAACGTGAGCCTTGCCTGTGAAAGGTAACATGTGATGTTCACAAGTAGAGTAGAATTCTATATCCTTGAGCAAAACAATACCGTCATATCCCTCTCCATTGAAAGTGGAATTAAGGGCTTCCTTGGGATTCTTGTCATAACCTGAATACAATTCTTTCCAAGATTCCACGACTCTTGTCGGAGTATTCTTTAGACCTTCTCGGAGATCTCCTTTCTGATCGGGCTCTATATGCTCGATTATTCCACGTACCAGATTCTCGGCGCTCATTTCTTTTCCCCTTTGAGGCGACCGTGTCTCTCATCGATTGCATCCAATTGGTCTAATAATCTTCGACAAGCTGTTCTAACTGCATCTGCTAGACTGACATATTTTTTGTCATCTCCAACATGAAGTTTCAAGTCTTTGATTATGTGTTCTGGCATGTCCAAACTGATCTTTGGCATGTTGTAGCCCCGTCGATGGGCTATATATCAGTATTCTTCTGGTAATACTCAGGTATTATTTATTTGTTGCCCAATAATCCATCGGATTCCACAACTCTTGACTAACTACTGGCCAACCGTTTTCCCAAGTTAGGACTCTGGCGTGTGCATAAGCCCAAGGCGTTTCATCGTCTGGATAATAATGATGGGTGAAAACCTGAACTTTGTCTTCACCAGTACCATATTCGAAAATTCCTGCGTGACCCGGTCCTATGACATCATGTGATTCGTGTGCAATAACCAAAGTTCCACCGTCTTCCAACATATCAGTTCCTGTTTCGTCAAGATATGGGCCAGTGACTGATTCGGATCTTCCTACAAAGATTTCATAAGTTGAATCAACTCCCTGACAGCAATCATACCAATTAACAAAAAGATAGTACCAATCGCCCTCCTTGTGGATATATGGGGCTTCTATCCAAGGGTCTCCATCATTTTCAGCATCGCTCGGTCCATTAGCCAGATGAACATAATCTCCATTATCGCCATTGTCCCAAGACAATGGATCTCCACTGATGTGTTCGCCTGTTTCTGAGTCTAATTCTGTAATCCATATGTGGGCTCCGCCATAGACCATGTACATTCTTCCACCATCATCAATGAAAATTGCAGGATCTAATGCTGGAGGTTCTGGATCTTCATCGTTCTCTTCTCCCTCCAGTTGACAAATGATTGGTTCCCCGTGGTCTGTCCAAACAAGATTAGGAGCTGTGCCTGTGGCAGTTACCATACCAATACAAGATTTAGTGTCTTCCTGACCATCTATTTCAGAAGTTGGAACTGTATAGTACATCGTACGGCTCCCATGAAAATTTGGTGCCCACAATGCACCATCGTTACTTGGAACATGCTCAGAATGCCATGCTGGTTTCTCAGATAGTAAACACTGTCCGGGCGTAAATTCAGATTCTCCTGGGAAAATGTACCATGTTTCAAGGCCACAATTGTAACCATCTTCTTGGGCTTTACCAGTAACGCCAAACATTAGCATACCATCAATTTCTACAATTTCAGATATATCGTGTATTACCCATTCTTCTTTAGTGTAGTAATATTCTCCATCATAA
>CAYSOH010000101.1:0-3605 GCA_964432625.1 uncultured archaeon | reverse complement strand
GGTCAAGGACAAGGTCAAGGACAGGGTCAAGGACAAGGTCAAGGACAAGGTCAAGGACAGGGTCAAGGACAGGGTCAAGGACAGGGTCAAGGACAAGGTCAGGGCCAAAATGGCCAGCAAGGCCAAGGTCAAGACCAAGGTTCACAATCCGGCCAAGATGGCCAGCAAGGCCAGGAAGGCGAGCAGGGTGAACAGGGTCAGCAGCAGGACAACGGTCAAGGACAGCAGCAGCAGGGCGGCGATCAAGGCGGCCAGCAAGGCGAGCAAGAGGGCCAAGACCAGAATGGTAACAACCAGAATGGTCAGAACCAGCAGCAGCAGGGCCAGACCCAGGATAACAACCAGGGTCAACAGGGCTCTCAGTCAGACCAGCAGCAGAATCAGCAGCTCGACAACCAGGACCAGAACGGCGAGAACGACAACGACGGCGACGGGATCCCAGATGATCTCGACTTCGACGATGACAACGACGGCATCCCAGACAACCAGGACGCCCACCCGGAGGACCACGACAACGACGGCATCGAAGATGCAGAGGACGATGATGACGACGGAGACGGCATAGACGACCGCGAGGAAGTCAATGACGGCAACCCGAACACCGACATCTACGACCACGACAACGACGGCGTCGCTGACAACTGGGACTTCGACATCGACAATGACGGCATCGACAACTGGAACGACGTTGGACCGAACGGCGAGGATTACTCGCGCGATCATGACAACGACGGGATGGATGACGGTGTCGACCCTGACGATGACAACGATGACATCCTCGACGTCGACGAAATCGACGGCGTAGTCGGAGTCTGGCGGTACGACCACGACAACGATGGTCTATCCGACCGGACTGACACCGACGACGACAACGACGGACTCTCCGACTGGTTCGAGCAGAACGACGGCTGGGACATGACTGGTCAATTTGACCACGACAACGACGGCATCCCCGATCATCTAGACGATGACGACGATGGCGACGGCATCCCAGACGACGAAGAAGACAATGGCATTCTCTGATTGCCTAGTGTTTGTTCTGCCGGCCCGCTAGTCGAGATGACAATGCGGAGACAGGCTCTCCGGGGGCGTTTCAGTCCCCGGATGAGCCGCCCCATCAGAAATCAAACAGTGTAGGCTGGCTAGAAGAGCGCAGCCGTGCCACACCAGTGAGCCTGTCTAGGGCGCGCTGGACACGTCTATCAGAGAAGCCACGCTCCTTTTGCAGGAATTCACGCAAGTCCTCTTCGACGGCGTGAACAGATTTTGGCAATGGCTCGCCGGTAGTAGGATGCTCTAGGAAGAGCGAGCGAATCTCATCAATCCGCTCAGGGACTTCGAATCCCTTGACCTCGGAAATCGCCTCAATATTGCCGTGCTCACGAATCAACTTGAGCCCAGTCTTTGGGCCAATTCCTTTGATTCCTGGGTGGAAGTCAGTTCCAATCATGATGCCTAGATCCACCAATTGCTCGTGAGTAATCTCATGTTTTGCTAGAGTGTCAGCCAGGACGACCTTCTCTGCCTGTAGGACACGCCCGAACTTCCTGGTGCCATGTGAAGTGAGATTGCGCACCATCATCGGCGCACCATAAAGCAGAGTATCCCAGTCTTGGCTGGCAACAGCACCGACTTCTCCGTTGGCGCATCGTACAGCTGCTGCACCTTCTGCCTCCATCGGAGCCTCGACCCAAGTCACACCAAGCAACTCGAACAGTCGCTTGGTCTCAGCAACCATCTCAGGAGTGTACTCTGCGGTCTGTGGGCCGAGTTTCTTAGCCGCAGTCATGTCTCCTGACTCCACTGCAGCCTCCCAGCGAGAGGCAGCCTCCTGCTTACGCTCCTTGCGACCCTTGAGCGTCTCCATCTTCAACTCGTGTGGCCTACCGTCGAATACGAACACAGGATCGATACCTTCGGACAGCATTACTGTGGTACGATCTAGGAAACCCATTAGATGTGCAACAGGCTTTCCGTTGTATGATAGTGGCTTTCCATCCTGACCGGTCAGGCTGGTGATGAATTGGTAGGCGTTCAGGAAGACATCCACAGCTACACGCTGACCTGACAGTTCACTCATATCGAGAGGCTCAATGACCGCCAAATCACGTAAATTGCAGCCCATTTTCGCTATCCCCCCGCCGGTGTTGGTCGACGGTAACGGTCGAGGCATTTAGGGATGAAGCCCGCCGCGGCACTCATCAGGGTGCTCTAGTGCAAGGCCTGACTCTGATTGGCAGTGGCTGGCATCCCGTTCTGTTCAGAGCCGAGATTCAGGCCCTGACCGGACCAATCGAAGTCATGAATCCTAGAGTGCTGTATATTCCCCTAACTGAATCATCTCTCGATAGACTATCCAGAGCGGCCCTGCTCGATGAGGTCCTGTCCGACTCGGGGAGATATTGGGTCAATCCGAAAGCCTCGCAGGAGGATCTTAGTCAGAATATCGCTGAATGGGCACACAAACACCTGCCGGAGGGCAGTTTTGCAGTCAGAACACGCAGATTGGGAGTAGGGATTCCCGGTTTCTCCCGAAGTACCATCGACAAGGAGGTCGGTGCGCTTGTGTCGAGCGAATCGAGACCCGTTGATCTCGAAGACCCTGAGAATATCATCTCAGTAGTCATCTCAGGATCTGAAGACGGGCCAATACACCAAGATGACATTGGACAAAACAGTCCAATCGTTGTCTGGGGCCTGAGTCATCCCGGATGGCAACGAGAGAGTTACTCAGGCAGAGCACCGACCGAACGTCCTTTCTTTCAACCAGTCTCGCTGGACCCTAGACAGGCAAGACTACTCATCTCACTAGCCCACCGTCGTACATCAGAGACCAAGACGGTGATTGACCCGTTCTGCGGCACCGGCGGAATCGCGATTGAAGCAGCATTGCAAGACATCGAGACCTTATCCAGCGACTTGGACTCACGCATGGTCGAGGGAACTCTGGAAAATCTAGCCTCGCTAGGAGCCCAAGCCATAGTGGAGAACTGCGATGTCTCAGAGATTGCATCACTGTGGGGCAGCAGGTCTGAGTGCGCATTCGTGTTCGACCCGCCCTACGGTCGCAGTTCTTGGACTTCAGGTAAGGACATGGAGCCGTTCTTCGAGGCTCTGGTAGCTGCTCACACCATCGACCCGGAAGGAACACTCAGCACGATGCTTCCAACTACTCCTGAGGCGCTGCAGGCCGAATCCAGTGATGATGTCGAGGTAATGGGCATGCCATGGAGCGAACTTGAGCCGATGATTATTGAGAGAGGGTGGAGGCCGGTGCTCAGAACACCTGTCAGAGTACACAGAAGTCTTGCGAGGATGGTAGTTGTCTGCCATCCGGCGGATTGAAGACGGGTGGGCTCTCGCCATTGTTCGGACTGTTGGTGTAGTCTGGATATCATCTGGCGCTTCGGACGCTAGGACACGGGTTCGAATCCTGTACAGTCCACCACTATTTCTCCCAGTTGCTGACTTCGTCCCCGTCGACATCGCGAACAGAGATTCTGCGGAGCCCCGCAGTTACCAACTCGTGCTCTTCGAAGGTGACTCCGTGTTCGCCAGACAGAGCGAAGGGAGAGCGGCACAGGTGCGCCCTATCGACTACCTCT
>CAYSOH010000100.1:0-3668 GCA_964432625.1 uncultured archaeon | reverse complement strand
GAACATCCAGTACAGGCCTCACCTGTTCCACCAGGTTCTTTAGTTTCTTCCTCAGCAGTCTCGTTAGCCGGATCTCCGGTTGTTTCCTCCTCCGTTTCAGGAACAACTACATCAAAATTACAACCTGCGTCTGCACCACCACCAGTAGAGGTCACAGTAAGTTCAATATTGTAAACACCCGACGTAGCATTGTTAGCAGAGACTATAGTAATCACACCATCGGCAGCGTGTACAGCTGTAGAACTTGTATCACTCTGACCAGCTAGTTCCTTTCCATTAGCCATTCCTGGATTCACCGTCCAATAACTAACATCTTGACTGTCTGCACTGGTTATATGTCCAGTAAATTGATAAGAGTCAGTATTCCACCCTACATTTGTCAAAGTATATGCCCATGATAGGGTGGTGTTATGATACACTTTATTATCACCAGTAGACGCGACGGTATCACATCCCACCATAGAATCGTATGCCATCCGGGCAGTCAGAGCCAAAGATATTGTATTGGTAACATTAGATGATTCAGATGCTGGCGTGGTGTCGTTTTTACAATCAGAACTGCCACAGCTGTCCGTAGCATTTTCATCTGACTGGTAAAATCTAGGGTCAGTTTTGGCGTAAATTTGGACTGTATTAGTATCGCCAGCAGAGCATACCCCCTCACAAAAAATGGCAAGTTTGATTGTAGTTGAACCATCCTTAACTATACTGACAAGATTCCCCTCCTCCAACTCATTGTAATCGGTGTCTACAAATTCAGCACTCCAAGCTACACCACTGGGCCAGTTATGCGCAAGGTAGACATCCTGTTTTCTATACTTCGTGTCAGAGTTGGATAGAGTTAAAGTGAATTCTACATAATCATCTACTAATACATCAGCCGAGGATTTGTCACTACTGATCGCAACTGGAGAGGCCGCTGCTTCTGCACTATCAAAACTGCTTAAAACAAGTAGGAAAAAACCAAGCATTAGAAAAATCTGCCATTGCTTCATAATTCTGAAAATGCCAAGAACTATTTAACTTAACGGTCATAGTACACCTCAAGATGAAACACATCCTTTGTTTTGGTGATTCGAATACTTGGGGATATTCTCCAGTAGATGGTACAAGATATCCTCTAGATATTCGTTGGACTGGAGTTTTGCAGAAATCACTTGGAGCCGATTATCGAGTGATTGAAGAAGGACTGAATGGCCGTACCACGTTCATCAATGAGGAGGGAGAAGATGCACGGCCATTCCGTAGCGGTTCCGATGTTTTGCCCTTTCTTCTGGAAAGTCACAGGCCATTGGATTTGGTGACCATAATGCTGGGAACAAATGATCTCAAAGTAGAGTTTGATCTCAGCGTTGAAGAAATTGCCCAAGGTGCCAAGGATCTCTGTGAAATGGTAATTAATTCTGAGTATTTGGCAGAAAATCCACCACAAATATTGCTGATTTCACCAACACTTATCGGTTCTACAATAATGCCTGACGAAGAAGAATTTTTCGAGCAAGCTAGAGAAAAATCACTCCAGTTTGCCGAGCATTATGAGAAAGTGGCATACGACCTTGGCGTTCATTTTCTGGATGCTGCTAAGATTGTAACGGCCAGTGAAGGGGAAGGTGTTCACTGGGATGCAGATCAACATGTTAAATTTGGTGAAGAATTATCAGCTAGAATTAGACAGCACTATCTTTGAGGTGATGGTTTTCGATTACGGTTCCGAGTGCTCTTATTTTTAAATTTATTAGAAGTATTGCTATACTTACCTCGTCCACCGCCTTCTTTGTAGGCTGGCTTTCCTCCGGAATTATTTCCACCTCTGCGGTAAGGTCTTTTTCCATTATTATTCCCTCCTCCTCGGTATGGTCTTTTTCCGGAATTATTTCCACCTCTGCGGTAAGGTTTTTTCCCAGAATTCTTCCTTCCTCCTCGATAAGGTCTTCCACCAGATTTTCCTTGACCACTATCTGGTTTAGATTTCTCCTCATACCTTTTCGGTGATCCGTCCTGATTGGTTGTCAAACCTTTACCACCATAGGTAGGTTTTTTTCTTCTTTGAGGACGATTTTCCTCTCTGGGGAAAATTTTCTTTCTACGATTACCAGGTTTCCTATTCTTTCCACCAAATTTATTACGATTTTTGTTCTTTCTGAAGAAAGACGCCTGTTCTACACTTTTTGCAACTTTGTCCCGCGTTGTTCTTTCTTCTGGTTTTCTACCCTTGTTCCTGCTTCTTGAACGCCCTCGATTTCTTTGTCGACCTCGATTGGCTAATGGACTTGTAGCTCTTTTTGGACGTGGTGGTGCCTTGTATTTCACTTTCTCAGGCAACTTCTCGAATTCCGGAGAGGTGATTTTCACATTTATTCCAGCCTGTTTCTGAATCTTGTGAAATTCCCCTTTCTGAGGTTTTTGAACCAGTGAAATCACTGCACCGTGGGCACCAGCTCTGGCAGTTCTTCCGCTACGATGCTTGTATGTCTTTCCGTTTTCAGGAGGATCATAATGAATTACGCATTGCACACCTTCAACATCAATTCCTCTAGCAGCCACATCTGTTGCTACCAGTGCCATACATTCACCATAGATGAATCGCTGCATCGCCTTGTCACGTTGATTCTGACTCAAACCACCATGGATCGTGGCTACTTTCAGGTCAGCCTTTCTCAATTCCTTCCCAACACGATCCACTCCTCGACGCGTACGACAGAAGATCATACTGCGACCTCCTTTCCTTACTATATTGCTGCTTAATTGGGATTTTCTCCCGTTGGGCATTAACCAGAAGAAATGTTTCATGCTTTCCATGGATACTTCTTTGGGCCCAACCTCGATCTTGACAGGTTGATTCTGATATTTCTTCACCAATCTGGAAACATCATCGTCCAGAGTCGCACTGAAAAGAATGGTTTGCCGGTCCTTGGCACAATGGTCTAGGATATGACATACAGGATCAATGAATCCCATGTCAGCCATACGGTCAGCTTCATCCAGTACCACAGCTCCGATGTCATCTAACTTGATGGTTTCATTCTCCATTAGATCGATTAATCTTCCTGGAGTGGCTACTACTATGTCAACGCCTTTCTCCAGTCTGGAACGTTGTTTGCCGTAAGAAGTTCCTCCGTAAATTGCCATTACTCCCAATTTAACTTGTTTGGCCAAAGGTTTCAAAACTTGACTAATTTGTTCTGCTAATTCTCGTGTAGGTGTAACGATAAGGGCCGTAGGATAATGTGGATGAGCTGGTTTACATCCTAAGATAAGAGGTAGACCGAATGCCAGAGTTTTTCCAGAACCAGTTGGAGCTCTGCAACAGATATCTTTCCCTTCCAACATATCTGGTATGGCTTCGGCTTGAACCTCAAATGGTTCTGTAATGCCTTGTTCTTTCAGGACATTAACGACAGGTGGCACTATGCCGAGTTCCGAAAAACTCAAATTAGTGACGTCCCGAAAAAATTCCCATACTTTGCGACGAAGCGGTCTCTATATTATATGAACACAAGGGAAAGAAATTAACCACCAAACAAAATTTCTTTGGCGTTCTTTTATATACTAGTCGAATTTTGTTGCAAATATGATTGATAAGGCGTATGCTATCGCATTTATGCTGTTGCTAGCACCAGCAGCAATTGCTACAACGGACCAAGGACAAGATTTCCTAGAGAATTTTG
>CAYSOH010000099.1:0-3692 GCA_964432625.1 uncultured archaeon | reverse complement strand
AAGGTCTACATTGACCTAACAGTCTTTGACAATTCCAGTAATGCCTTCCAGAATGCTGATGTAAGAGTCAAGCAGGACAATCTGGCATTGTATTCGACATCCTATTTCGGTGGTAGCGATGCCAAGACCAATTCAACAGGACAGATTGCAACCTTCCTAGTAGCAACTTCACATTACAACGGAAGTTCAACTCCAGATGCTGTAACTACAAATGTCAGTGCTCGTTATTCAGACTGGATTGAGACAAACACATACAATGTCAACAATGCGATATCAGTCAGTGTTGATGATTTCCGTGTTTTGAATGAGGATACAGATGAGATGTACTATTCGATTAGCGGAGCTGTTGCAGAGTCCAATATGGGTGACAAACTCCTGATATGGGCTGGAACTTATAGAGAGAATGTAGTCATCAACAAGGAACTTACGTTGGAAGGTAATGGAACTTCTAAGACAATAATCAATGGAAGTTTCTCAGGAAATGTTGTAACAATCAATGCCGATGAAGTATCAATGGCTGACATTACCATTTCAGGTAGTGGTTCATCTAATTCAGGTATTCTAATGACAGAGGGCGTCGGTTCATTTACCGATTTAAAATTCACTTACAATTACATTGGTATCACTTCAACGGGGAAATTCAATGAAATCACATCATCTGACTTCTATTACAACACAGTTGGTGTCTATCTTTCAAATGATGACAATGTGGTTTCTAGCAATTATTTCAGTGATAATAACAATGGAATTACTGTTTCCAATGGAACTAGTGAGAATAGACTGGAATCCAACGAGATAACCAATTCAGTATGGCGTGGAATTTATGTAAATGGAGCAGAAGAGATTACAATCAAAGGCAATTATATCCACAATAATACAGCTTATGGAATTCACATTAACGCATCTCATGAGAACATAATTCATCAGAACACATTAGAATACAACTCAGGTACTGCTTTCATTTTAGCATCTGGTTCAGGAAATTCAACAATATACAATAACACTTTCGATTCTAATGACGATTCACCAGTAAGTGTCGAATTCTCTTTCTACAACATCTTCAGTGACAATGTATTCACTTCCAGTGATGATTATTTCATCATAGAAGGTGGTGCAGGTAACGAGATTGTATCAAGTACATTCGATGAGACCGGTATACAACTTCTTAATTCAAATAACCAGATAATTATGGGTAATACGATTTCAGAAGCACCAAAGAATGGAATCAGGATATTCAAGTCTAGTTCGAACAATTACCTTGCAAATAACACCATTTCAGATTCTGATAATGAGGATTTGTATGTTGGTGGAAGCGGTTCTCAAAACAATAATCGAGGATACAATAACACTTTCTCAGACATCAAAGTTCTCAGTAATGGAGAATTCATAGTTCTGGATTACATTGGAATCAGGACTGTAAATGCTACGGGTAATATGTCAGGCAATGACATCAAGGCCCTATACGAATCAGATTTGCTTTACGCTTCAAGTTATTTTGGTGGTGACGACCCTCAGACCAATTCTCAAGGATTGATTCCTGACTTCCTTGCACCAATTGAGAAATATGATGGAAGTTCAACACCTTCCAAAGTTATAACTCCAATAACTGTCCGTTATTCTGATTGGATAGAAACTTTCAATCTTGATCCTTATCAAGGCTCATCAATAACTGCGACGGTTCCAGATTTACGTGTAAAGAACAACAATACAGGTTATTGGTCATATTACATCCAAACCTCTATTGACAACGCTGGTGCAAATGATGTCATCGTAGTTAGTCCTGGAACATATTATGAGAATATAGTTATCAATAAACAAGGCTTGGTTCTTCAAGGACCGTCTACAAATTTCAACGAAAATGTTGTTATCGATGCACAGAATAGTGGGTGCGCCGTAACAATAAGCAAGAATAACGTCAAACTTTATGGTTTCAATATAACCAATTCCTTTGAATGGGAGGACCCATTCAATTCATCAGGAATCAGGATTCAGTCAGATAATAATTATGTAAGGCACAATAAGGTAACGAATTCATATGTAGGAATATTATTCGATTCATCAGAGAATAACAATGCAGTGTACAATCTAATAGATGACGTTGACATAGGAATAATGTTAACAAAATCTCATAGCAACTATGTAGGTCAGAATGAAATTCTTGATTCAGATATAGCCGACATCCAAGTCACTAGTTTCGGTTATAGTTCAGGTTCGAATGACAATTCTTTCTCATATAATTCAGGTATCGAGTCGATTACCTTCACAGATTCAGATAGCAACACATTGGATGATCAGCAAGTTGGAACTTACACTCTTGTAAATTCAAAGAGAATCTCAGTTTACCAATCATCCTACGATTATGTTGTATGTGATTCAGATTCATCACTTTATCTGAAGAATTGGATAAATATCAACGTATCGCGTGATGGTTCGTCAATGTCAGATGTTGACATCAATGTCTGGGATGGAAATAATGTAATTTATTCAACAGACTACTTTGGCGGATCAGATCAAGTAACAGATTCAGAAGGAAAGGCTCCGTCAGATATAACTGTGATATACCGTGTTTTCAACGGAAGTAGTACATCTACAGATAACACCACTAAAGTTAAGATTCGTGTTGGTGATTGGTTCAAGACAGAAATCTCAGAGACTGATGACACTAGAGTCAATATTGACTTCGATGTTCCAGAATTTAGAATCTTTAATCCAGATGCTCAAGGAAATAATGAATATGATACTTATCAGAACCAAGGTTATTACAATTATATTCAAAGGGCAATTGATAATGCTACAGAAGGAGATATCGTCAGTCTTGGTTCTGGAGAATATAATGAAAATGTAGTTATAGATAAAAGGCTAACATTACGAGGATATAGTACAGATGACACAATAATTACGAGTGAAATAGGTGGTTTTGGATCACCACCTCTCTTCGATACGAGTCAATCTGCAATTTTAGTTACAGCAGATAATGCTATAGTAGAAAATTTACAAGTTTCAGGATCTTTTAGTGAAGGCGTGGTGATATCGCATGCTGATGATGTTTTCTTGTATAATTTAAAAATTATAGATATAAATGGATTCGGAATTTTCATTCAAAATTCAGAAGATGTTGAATTTGAGAACCTATATGTAGAATCTAGTGCTCTTGATGGAATATATGTGAACGCCTCTTCCGAACGTTTCATAATCAGAGATTCTATTATTACTGACAATGATGGAGTAGGTATAGAGATTACACAAAATGCGGTCGATGCATATCTTCACAATGTGACTCTTTCGAACAATCAATATGGCTGTCACTGTAGTGGTACGGGAGTTACAATTTCTGAGAGTACTATCAATGATAATGGTAACAATGGAATTAGACTACACGGTGTTACCTCAGCAACTATAGACCACAACACAATTTACGATAATGGACTATCAGAGATTGAGGTTTATTCATCATACAATGTTGATATTTATGATAACAGCATCTCAGATGAATGGTTTGGTTCGGGAATAATAACCCCAGGTAGCCAATACATTGACATTTACCGTAATGAAATGGGCGTTTCTATTTATCTAAATGCTGATTTCAGTAAAATATCAGATAATAATTTTGCAAATATAACAGGTTCTGGCCCTGATATACCAGATAAGACGGCAATTCTGATATATGGAAGCTACAACACTATATCTGATAA
>CAYSOH010000098.1:0-3728 GCA_964432625.1 uncultured archaeon | reverse complement strand
CAAAATGTTAAGGTCAACAGTTTAGTATTTTTTGATGGTGGCTCATCTAGTGATCCTGATGGTGATGTTCTTTCTTTTGTATGGGATTTTGGCGATGGTTCAGAAGGTGAGGGAATACGGCCAAACCATTTTTATGAATCGGTTGGCAATTTTACTGTAACACTGACTGTTACAGATCCTGGTAATCTATCTAGCATATCAGAAACTTGGGTTCACGTTTCTTCAAGAACCTATAGCGTATCTTTTCAAGAGTACACAGTGACTATTCCTACTCTTGCAGGCTATACGGCAGAGGGTGATGAGACCTCAGAACAGCATGATTATCCTTATAACTTGACAAGTGCATCATACAGTCTGCAATGGGTGGAAGATGAGCAAGCAGATGCAAGTCAAGATTTCGTCAGTTATCCAGATAACTTTACTTTGAATGTAATGACAAATTATGTTCTTAATTTGACAGATTCGGGAACATCTGGAGATATGTCTATTGAATTTTCTGACTTGGGTGCCATACCTGAAGATTTTATCATATCAATGTACTCTACATCAGATGTTTGGAATTATCTTTTTGAAAGTGGTTACACGAGTGCAAAAGGGCAAGGTCCATGGGAAACTGCTATAATTTGTAATGAGGCTCCTTCAATTATAGACTTAGGTTTGAACAGTTTTCTTGATACAGATGAAGGTAACGACTGGTTCCTAGATGTACAATATCAGTATTACACTGCAACAATAACAGAAATCTAATCAGTTTCTTCTTCTATCAGGCCCAGTTGAGAGGCAAAGTATTTCAGTGTTTCATTTGGAGCTGTGTATTCACGACCTCCTTTTTCTCTTGCGACTTCCAATAGTGCAAAGGCACTCTGTACAGCTCCTTTGACATTTTCGGGATTTCTTTTAAGCGCAAGATGATAGTTGCAGATTGCAAGATTGTGCCATGCCCGAGGTTCTTCAGGATCAACTTCTGTTGCTCTCTTGTAATGTTCTTCAGCTCTTTCAAGCCTTTTTTCAGCCCATGCCGCGTTTCCAAGTCTCAAATAGTTTTTAACATCACTTTTAATCACTTCTGAGGCAAACTTGCCAAATTCTCCGCCCTCTGATGCACTGCCTGTTTGACTGTAGTAATTGCTTGAAGTTGTCCTCGGGCTATGTGTTGAAGATACCGAACTACTAGATATGCCCGTTGAGTCAGGTATAGGTTCATCAAACATTCCCACGCCAAACATCGGTTCAAACTCTTCAGTTTGCCCTTCATTGATTGTTTCAGTCGAAGTTTCTTCTGCAACAGGTTCATCAAAGTTCCTTTCATTCTTGATGGGTGCTGCGGTGGGATTTATTTCAAATCCTTTGACTTGGTTTCCAAAACCAGCTACAACCAGATTTGTTTGCTTTGAAGCTGCAACGCAAGTAATCTCCTCACCAGTTTCAAATCTTTCCAGTAATTGACCAGAATTGGACAGGTGATATAGAAATCCATCATGTGATCCAGCAAGTACGCTTCCATTTTCCATAGGAATTACAGATCTTACATATCCACCAGTTTCAAAATTCCAAGAATCATTGCCGTTTCGGTCTAGACAATGAACCTTGCAATCCCATCCTCCGACAAATAGAATATCTCCATCTTTTTCTACGGACACATCCCACAATGAATCGCTTCTCTGCTTTTCCCATATCAAATTTCCATCACTGTCTAAGCAGTAAAGGAATTCGTCTCCACATCCAACAATGGTTGAACCATTTCTTGAAATTCCAACACCAACCATAGCCCGATTTGTAGGATATTCCCACAATTGCAGTCCACCTTCTGTGAAAAGGGCTATAGAATCTCCAGTTCCTATTGCGATAAACTGACCGTTGGGATCTGCATCCATAGACCAGATAGATTTTCCTATGGTTTGTTCCCATTCGATGTTACCTAGTGAATTGAACATCTTTACCTTGCAATCTTTGCCACCACACACGACTTTGTTCCCATTACCTAGGATTGATAGGCCGTGTATCCCTTCATCAACATCTTTTTCCCAACTCTGGCTGCCTTCCCTTTCTGATAGTGACAAAGTTCCATTGCGATCAGCAGCTGCTATTTTCCTACCATCTTCCGACGATGATATGCAGACTATAGGTCCCGGCAACGTCAGATTAAAGACCGCATTTTGAATCATACTTTAGCATTACCAGTAGAATTGATATTTATTTGTTGTTCCACCTTTATTTCAACAAATAAATTTATATAAAGAGCGATTGTGGTAACGCACTGACTTTGATGACTTGATACTAGCGAGTTTGCTGGAATCATAGATTCAGGTCTTTCGCAAATTGGTGTATAAAATGACAAGCAACCGCATTGCATTCGTGTTCGCTATGGCTATATTAGCCGTGTTCGTATTTTCAGGTACAGAAGCAGCAGCTCCTACCCTAAACAGTCCGTCAATCATTCCTGATGATTCTAGAGTAGATGGTAGTGAACCTATGCAATTTACTGTTGAATATGAGGATGCTGACGGTGATTTTCCTACATCATTTAAGGCTGTATTTGATGGCGTAGCCACACAAGTGGATATGGTCTGTGCATCAGACGAAGATGCTTGTATTGCCGGTGACAACCCCGATGGAACTTGGGTTATTGCTGACGGTAACGAGCCGTTAGCAAACACACTTGTTGCTAGCGTTGGCAGCGATGAGATACATTACAATTTTATTGCTAGCACTGATGGAGAAGATGACGTATGTTACCTCGCTTGCAGTCACTGGGAGGACTCCAATGTTAGAGTTAATACAGTTCCAGCATTGACCGATGACGCTTCAGTAACTGGTGGTGGAATGCCAGAAGATGATTATACTTTGACAATTACCTATACTGATGCAGATAATCACGAAGGCACTGTTACTGCAACTGTTTGTGATACAGGTGCCACTTGTGAAAATGTTGCTTTGTCCACAGGTGATTCAGATTTCACAGCCGGCGCAGTTTACTCAGCTACCTTTAACACAGAACTCGGTGGTACACTGACTGTTACAGTTAGTGCTACGGACGGTCATGATGCTGCAGTCGATGATCGCACAACGACTTTTACAGTCGACACTGAGACACCATGGTTCAAGAATGCAGCAGTTTCAACTACAAGTGCTGGAGAAGAAGATGATGTTACGTTTACAGTGACTTATTGCGTCTTTGACACTACTGATCAGGATCCAGTTTCCGTTAGTGTTGATGTAGGAGCTGCAACTCACTCATTGAGTGCTGGAGCAACTAATTCTGATTGTAAGAATGGTGTTGATTATACTTTGACGACCACTGTTGCTTGGGCTGCCGCTGCTCAGGACATTATATTCTGGGGTTCTAATAATCATAATGATGCAGAAGATATAGAAGGCTTTTCGATTACAATAAATGACGCACCTACGCTAAGTGCAGGTAGTGCCGTAAGCGACGGCGCAGATAATTTTGTTCTTAGTGTTACAGCAGATGACATAAATTCAGATTCTGGTGATGCCCCCCTATCAGTTTATGCATCGATAGAATTTGATGACGGTGGTGAGAGGCTGATGTCTTGTACCGATGGCGATTGTTCGGTAACGGTTGCCGAGGCCGACATCATAGCCCAGAGGGGCGGTATTCGTGCTGTAACCTTCCGTGTTGAGGACACAGTAGGAGCTAGCACATCTGGTGATTTCAGCAATTCAATCGATGTTACAAAAACTAGTAGCTTTGTTCTAACTGGACC
>CAYSOH010000097.1:0-3765 GCA_964432625.1 uncultured archaeon | reverse complement strand
AATATTTAACATTTACCACTAATTTTCATCCGTTAGACAAATATTGGTCTGAATATCGAATTCTACAGTTTCAAGAGCTCTCCAAGCATCCATATTTCGATCCTTGGGCGAGTTTGTATAGTGTTGATCTTTATCAGAAGTATATTCCATTAATTCGCTTATACTTCTCCATCCAATCTGATTCATTGGGACTACTACAGTTCCATTTGGAAAACTACTCCTTGGTAGGAAAGTTTCATAGTGTACAGAAGTGATTTCTTCATTATCAGTTTTAGTCCCAAGATAAATTCCATGATCCTCTAATATTCTAATTGTTTCCAAAGCAGCAGGATCACTACATTCAAATAGATAGGCATGCACGATATCGTTTCCTTCTTGCCCTTCATTATCCGATGATTCTCTTGCATCTAGATAATATCCTGGATTCTCAACCACTTCGTCTATTACAGCCATTGCAGCCCATGCTTGTAATTTAACTCTTTCAGAGTACTCTTCTGAAACTGCAGATTCAAAAAGCAAACTTACAGAACCGTGTACTGCAAAGTGATTACGATGAATACTGGAGTCTTGCGAACTTGTTGTCGGCGGATAGTTGGTCACACTTCCAAGCCCCCATTCCTCATTAATCGAATCGATAACTGCAGATTCAAGATTATATGATGCCAAAAGAACATCATGGTGTGTAACTGGATTTTGTGGGGCAGCGACCTGAAAGATTATGCTCCCTACTCCTCCAAATTCATGCATATCAACCGTAACTGAAGGATGAACTTTGTGAAATGCTCTGTGCATTGCTTTACCCTCAGGTTCTAGTAATTTCATGTGGTCTCGATTCAGGTCAGTTCCGTTCGCGTTCCCACGAGTTCCATTATCTCTTCCATCGGGGTTAACCATTACTAAGATTGCAAGATTTATGTTGTCTAAGATAGGATCAATTTCTTCAGGAATTCCTCTTGCAAAATGCCTAACCATTAGGTATGCAGAATCCACTGAGGCAGGTTCATTTCCATGTTGTGCAGCAACAAAGTATACGGTTGGTACACCCGGATCATAGTCTCCAAATTCAACCAATATCATTGGCTGTTTATTGAGACTGTATCCCACTTCAGTGAAGTTTGTGACCCTTGGACTTTTCTCAATTTCCAAAGTCATGTTAATGATATCAGATGCTGATGTCATGTTCTCAGGAATATCTTGCCACAAATCCTCAATTGTTAGATCATAGACGAATGGTTCTTCAATTTCTTCTTCATTTCCAAAAAGCCCTCCTGGTCCAGTACAACCTGTCGTTGCAAGGACAATCATCACTCCAATTGATATTATTTTTCTCATTTCAGCCTACTATATTGAGATAATAGGGATAGATAAAGTCAGGGGTTCATTTCATAAAAAGACTTGAATGTTGTAAAACGTGAACCAAGTTGATTTGGTAGCATTTTTGATTCTTTTTCTGGGAATTGTAATTCTTATCTATCCTCTTTTTCTTTTGTTATTGGAAAGGGCAACTGAGAAAAAATCTAGTGATTTACTATTGATAGGTGCGATAGCGCTTCTCGGGCTTGCCTTCATAATTGCTCTTTGGGCAGTTTATTATGCCTCTACATCTCCTGAATTGCTTTGGCCTCTCGCATTATTCACCCTCATTTTCAGATTTATTTCCCCACTTATTTTTGTAAGAGCGATGATAAAATGGAAAACTTCAGATGTTATGTTGTCTAATACAACTGGTCGTATATTTTCTGATGCATTTCCAGGAGTTGCAATGGTTTTTGGTACTTTTATCCTCCTTTCACCGTATTTATCATCAGGCAATTCGGAGAATCTTGAATTATTGATTGCAACAGTATTGGCTATTTTCACATTCACACAATTTTATCTTTTTCTTTTTGTGCATCATATAAGAAAAGGCAGTCAGTTGTTTGCTTGGACATCAGGATTCTTTATTGGCGTCGGACTTGTTTTAATGGTTCCTTATTACCTAGATGGTTTTGATTCCGCATTTCGTGTTACTTCTTCAATGGGTTGGTTTACAGGAGGTTTGATAATGATGTACGGAGAGAATTCCTCTTATTCTGTCTACTTGAAAAAAATTGGTTTAGTCTCTGAAAGAGGCGAGTAATTCATCCAGTGTCTTTTTAGGAGGTCTCAGCATTTTATCAGGTAAATCAGCTAATGGAGTATCAACCAGATTTTCAATCTCATCAAGAGTTGGTTTTCCTTCCTCAAAATAGAGTAGTCCTGTTACATGTTTATCATCAACATCTGCTTTGTGTATCGCTTCAAGTGCCATAACTCTATTTGAGACGTCATGTTCTTCACTGATTGTTTCTAGACGAATATAAGATCCATCGTGAAGCTTAACATCCTTGTGACCACCTGCAGGGACTTCAATTTCTTCGATAGGGTTGAAGTGAGGTATGTAATCTAACGTGTGCAATTCCAGATCATTACTCTTAACATATCCATAAGACTTCAAGGATTCCTCGTTGTTATTGAAGGTAACACAAGGAGATATGACGTCAATTACAGCCATTCCTTTGTGCGACATTCCAGCTCTTACAAGAGCCGTCAATTGTTTTCTTGATCCCGAAAATGAGCGTGCTACGAAAGAACATCCAAGGTTGATGGCCATGGCACACAAGTCCAGTTCTTTCAGTTCGTTTGGATTTCCTTTTCTCTTCTTTGATCCCTCTTCAGCAGTAGCAGAATATTGACCTTTTGTTAATCCATAAACTCCGTTGTTTTCTATTATGTATAGCATATTCAAATTTCTCCGAATAGCGTGTATGAATTGTCCGATTCCTATGCTTGCAGTATCACCATCTCCGGAAACTGCCAGAAAATTTAGATTCTTGTTTGCTACATTTGCTCCAGTGGTTACTGATGGCATTCTACCATGAGCAGTGTTGAAACCATGACTTTGACTAAGGAAATAGGCAGGTGTTTTGCTTGAACAACCAATACCTGACATTTTCACTAGCCCTTCAGGAGGAATGGCATTTTGCCAAGCAGCATTTATGATAACACTAGATATTGCATCATGCCCACATCCAGGACAAAGAGTTGATTTTCCACCCCGATAGTCGTCGATTGGCAAATCCAGATTATTGACTTTCCCCGACATTAGCTAACCTCAAAGGATTTTAGTGTTCCTAATATGGCTTCCGCATATTCTTTGGCTTTAGGTGGCAACCCATCACTAAATGCAACTGAGTATAGTTTTGGAACCAATTCAGTATCAATTTCTTTTCTTAGAATACCATACATTTGCCCGTCACGATTTATTTCCAAGACAATAACTTTATTGTGCCTTCTAACAAATTCTTCGACCTCTAATGAAAGTGGCAATGCCCGTACTCTGCACTGTGAGACTTTCATACCAGTTGATTCTAGAATATCATCAATCTCCTGAATAGTATTTTCCATTGAGCCATAGTAAACTATTCCAATATCTTGTTCTTTTTCTTCTCTAATAACAGGTTGAGGTAAATCGCTTCTTGCACCTTCTATTTTTCTCTTCAAACGAGTCATATTGTCCCTATATACTGGAGCTTTTTCGGAATAGACTCCATCTTCATCATGTCCAGTTCCTCTGTATAGCATAGGCGACAATCCGCTTCCGGGCAATGTTCTATATGGAATTCCATCTCCATCTAAATCCCTATATCTACCGTAATTCTTGATTTTATCTAATTCTTTCTTTGTTCTAATCACTTTTCCCCTATTAATTGGTTCATCAGGGTATTCAAAACCGTTTGAGACCCA
>CAYSOH010000096.1:0-3782 GCA_964432625.1 uncultured archaeon | reverse complement strand
GCATTCTTCCTGTCATATGGGATTATATTCTGCCATTCCGAAGCATCAGACCTTGCAACAATTGCATGCACATCGTCTTCATCGCTCACGTTGAATACTTCATGTGGCAGTCCAGGTTCAATGTAGAACATGTCTCCAGCTTCATGTACAACAGATTTCCTACAACCTTCACCATATTCATGTCGTACAGACCCTTTCAACAAATAAATCATAACGTCAAAATCCACGTGTATGTGAGCCTTAGCAACCCCTCCTGGAGGTATGTATGCTCTATTCATGGACAATTTAGTGGCAGGAGTATTTTTTCCAGATAATCCAGCTCCGTACTCGATATTATTCCATGATCTTATCTTGTCAACTTGTCTGACGCTGTAAATGCCATCTCCACCATCAACATACTCATTCAGATCGATTTCCTTTTCAGTATGTACAAGGTCCTTGCCCATGTTAAGTCAATACCTTTGCCGTATTTATTATTAAAGCAACATCCCACTCTGATCAATTAACAAAATTAAAATCAATGTCTGGAATCCGGCAGCCACATCATCAAGTATAATTCCATGTCCACCTGACACAGATTCCAGATCTTTTGCTGGCCACAGTTTAACAACGTCAAATCCTCTGAATGCAACGAAGCTTAGAGCCCACAAAACAGAGTCCAAATCCACAGACATTATCAAAAGAAACCCTATTGGTATGAGGTATCCGATTACTTCATCTAGAACAAAGACACTAGGATCCTTACCAAATTTTTCCTCAGACCAAGGTGCCAATTGTAATCCTAAGTAGTAGAATCCTACTGCCATTGTTAGCAAGATAAATCCGGCGAAATCTGCAATGTAGTTCGAGGCCAAAAATGAGATGCCTAATGCTCCAAGAGAACCAAAAGTACCAGGAGCTACAGGAGAACGCCCTAAGAAAAAGAAAGAGACAATTCCTTCCTTCATTAAATCGTTAGTATTAGTCATCTTTTGCCTCAGTCCAGAAGTGGTACATCCTTTGAAGTACAGTTATATTTCCAAATATAGCCAAGAATGCGACAACCCAAGTGATGATAGTTTCTACATCTCCTAAGAGTTCACCAATCAATATTCCCATTCCTAACAGGAACCATCTTTCAGGTCTTTCAATAATTCCTATACCTTCCTGCGTTACTCCTAATCTCTCAGCTGCAGCTCTGCTGTATGAAGTTTGGAAGGCTCCAGCTAGTGCAATTATTGCCCACATTTCCCCTGAAATAACCTCTAAGCCTTCTATTGGTTTCATCCATCCACATAATATTAGGGTACCGAAAGCTACACAATCTGCATATCTATCAATCACAGCATCTAGATATCCTCCTCTGATAGAACTAGTTCCAGTAGATCGTGCAACCAATCCATCCGCTCCATCGAATAATGAAGCTATAAGTCCGACTAAGAATGCATAGTAGATATCTTTGTTGTAAAGAAGCCAAGCGGCGTAAAATGTCAAGATGAGCCCTGCTATAGTAATGTGATTTGGTCTTATTCCCAACCTTCCTATGGCCTTGCCTATTGGATCAAGAGCTTTTCCAGCTTGATTTTTCAAAGTTCTACTAAGCATTTGCTGCATGTCGCACGGGAGTGGTTCTTTTAGTCCCTTGTGCAATGGACATATTGTACATGAGCCGCGACTTATTGAAACAACAACTCGAGTATACGCTAGAAGAGACTAATTTTGATGATCAGGGAGAACTTTATCGAGGTAAGGTACGGGATAATTACATTAATGAAGATACTATAACAA
This sequence comes from uncultured archaeon, assembly GCA_964432625.1. Taxonomy (GTDB): domain Archaea; phylum Thermoplasmatota; class Poseidoniia; order MGIII; family CG-Epi1; genus CG-Epi1. Next base: position 2,015 of record CAYSOH010000096.1, on the reverse strand, counting down.
TGGTAACTACAGATCGTATATCGGCTTTTGACCGCGTGTTAGGAACAGTTCCTTTCAAGGGCCAAGCATTGGTAGAGTTGGCAGACTGGTGGTTTGGTGAAACTGCAGATATTGTTGCTAATCATGTTATTCGCCGTCCTCACCCTAATGTTTGGACCGTAAGAAGATGTGATCCAATTCAAGTTGAAATGGTAGTTAGAGGATATCTTACGGGCGTAACCTCGACATCAGCCTGGACGGCTTACGACAGAGGAGATAGAGAATTCTGTGGTAATGAATTGCCTGACGGTATGAGGAAGAATGAAAAGTTCCCAGAACCAATAATTACACCTTCAACAAAGGCAGCTAAAGGAGATCATGACGAATCAGTCCCTCCATCAGAGCTTTACAAGCGAGGCGTTGTTGATCCAGGCTTGTACAAGGAATTAGCTCGCATATCTATGAGATTGTACGAAAGAGGAGTTTCAAGGGCAGCAGATCAAGGCTTGATTTTTGTAGATACTAAATATGAATTTGGAATATCCAAAGGGAAAATCATGCTTATGGATGAAGTAAACACTCCTGATTCTAGCAGGTATTGGATAGCTAAAGATTACGAAAAACGTTTTGAGAAAGGTGAAGAACCTAGGAAGTTAGATAAGGAATATGTCAGAACTTGGCTTGCTGATAAAGGCTTTACAGGAGATGGTAAACCTCCTAAACTTACAGATGATCTTAGGGTAGAAGCAGCATCTAGATATATGGAAGTGGTGGAGAAATTTACAAAGGAGCCAATGCAACTTGAGGTCGGTCCTGTAGATGAATCAATATACGCAGTTCTCAATCCCTTTGCTTACTAAGGCCAATCGTCAGCTTTATATTCGAACCCTAAACGTGGATACTGTTTCGAGGTAATTGAAGGTCACGAGAATAAAGCAGTATGAGCCAAAAGAAAAATCGGCAACAGAGAAAGCCCAAATCAGAGGTTAAACTGGCTGAAGAACGCTTTCAGAATTGCATTGAGAAAAGGAATTCACTCAATGAAGAATCTCGAACGATAAGAGATGAAAGAAATTCATTACATGATCAGAGAAATAAGGTCATGAAAGGGGTTCTCAAGTACCGCAAGAAAATGGAAGTGAATAAGAAAACTAAGGCTAAGCACATCAAATCTCGGGATAGTGCTATGTCTAAGGTCAAGCAATTAAACGAGTTGAAACAAAAGAAGAGAAAGGGAAGGAAGGGCGCCAAATCTGTCAAAGATACAGTAGAGGCTATAATTAGTGAGATATTAGCAACGGAGAATCGTTTGGAGACTACAGAGATGACAATAGCCAAAGAGCGTGAAGTTCTTGAGAGATTGTCTATACTTCGTAGAAGTCTGACTGCCCAGCAAAAAACCCTTACTACACATGAGCACTTACATTCTGAAGTAAAAGAATTAGATGTAGAGATAGTAACTTCAATATCACAATCAAATGAAGAGCACGAAGAAGTGGTAAAACTTGCAAAATTGAATAAGGATTTGTACAAGAAGAACAAGGAATTAATGAAAGAAGCTTATCATCTGTCATCCGAGGCTAACAAAAAGCATGAAGAATTCATTGTTATCAGGAAGAAAGCTGATTACCAACATGCTAAGGCTATGGAAATGCTTGAAACACTGCGTACACACAGGAAAACAGAACGGGAAGAAAGACAGGCGAGATGGCGTGTTGTCAAAGACCATCGAAAGAACATCAAGAAAGAATTATATGATCCTGATAAGCTAGATTCAGTTGCAGATGATGCACTCCAGGAATTAATGTCTGGTGGCAAAATAAGCCTGTGATGGATTCAATCATATTGGCGGGAGGTTTCGCCAAACGGATGTGGCCTCTGACCAAGAACAGACCAAAACAGTTGTTAGATGTTGGAGGTAAATCAATGCTCCAACATGTCATTGAATCACTTGAAAGAATTGAACCGAGTAGAATCATCTTGTCAGTGAATAGTTTTTTCGCTCCTCAGTTTCAAAAGTTTATAGATAATTATAG
>CAYSOH010000095.1:1974-3789 GCA_964432625.1 uncultured archaeon | reverse complement strand
ATCAAAATTGCTATAGGAAAAGTAGGAATTAGTCAAATTTGTATTTAAGAAATAAGTATTTTTAAGATTAGCTGAAGAAAAGTTACTACCTTTCAAATCCATATTAGAAAGATTAGCATCACTAAAATCTAAGCCTCTAAAAGTTGTTTCAGGCCCAAAGAGATTATTCTCCAGACAAATCCAATTATCAGGCATAGACGCAGGACATCCTTGCAAATCAAAACCTGAAACATCAGTTAATGTACTTCCAGATAAATTAGTTCCTGAAAGATTGGCACCATTAAAATTAGCCCCCGTAAAATCATAACCAGAAAAATCACGTCCAGATAAGTTAACTCCTTTTAGACTGGTGCCGTTTAAATCATAACCAGATAAATTAAAATTGGAAAAGTCAGAATTATCAAGTGTAATACCTGCAAGTGCATTCTTATCAATAATAGTGTTTTCATCAAAAACTGCATGTGGAAAAGTGGCCTCGGTGAAATCTGCCCCTCTTAAATCAGACCCTTGAAAATTTGAATTTGGTAGATATGCATAACCAAAATTAACATATCTAAGATTAGCATTAACAAAGGTCACTGTGCAATCGTTATAGCATTCAACATTTGTTAAATCAGCCCCATAAAGGTCTGCATTCGTAAAATCAACGTTACCAGAAATTTCAGCATCAGACAAATCAGCATTTCTCAGGCTTGCAGAATTAAACGAAGTATCTGAAATGATAGTCCTGCTCATCTTTTCATTTTTGAGATCTGTATAACTCAGATCACAATTATAAATGAAAGCATCACGATCCCAATAACCAGATCTAACTACGCCATAACCTGATTTTAAACTTTCACAACTGTTATCATTAATCATTTCATTATTATTGCTAGGATCAAATTCTATATTGTCATGAATATGATATATTAATGTCGAGAGAATAACTATATTGAATATAAATAGGGAGAACTCATATTTGGTTAGATTACCCAAAGGTGTCTCCCATTCAGATGTGCCAGTAATATGAGTTTTAAGGAGTGACACAATATACAAGCTCCCAAGTAATAGTATGATGAAAAATACCCCATTTGGTACATTAACAATAATAAAACTCATAAATCCTATGTAAAGAAGTGAACCTGTATTCTTTTCTTTTTGGTATATACTATAACTTTCATCAACTTTGGTTATCAGATGTCGTCTTACAAATTCTAAAATATAATTGTAGCTCAGGAATAAAAGAATCAAAACGGAAAAGAAAATTATTATTGGTTGAAAGGAACGCTCTTCCCAAAGACTCAATTCCCAAAAAATCAACATAAAAAAAGTGAAATTGATAATTGTGAAGGCGATGAAAAAGGTCACAAATTCAACATCCTTTGTATCTTCTTTTGTTGGTGTAAATTTTGGTAAAATCGCTATGAAAGAAGATCCAAGAAAGAAAATACTAAATATTATCACGGCAGATATGGTGATATCGGGTGCATACCATCCAGTGTGACTCATAAGAATACCAAAAAATATTATGAAATAAATAAAAACGTAGGTAAATCTTATCGCTTCACGAGCATGCATTCTAGCCCTCATATTTGGGAAGAAAGTCCCTCTCAACAAATATACTAACCCCATTAATAGCGATGACACAATTAAAAATCTAGGCAATCCTGCACCTTCGGAGAAGAAGGAAAAACAGGCTATGAAGAAGGAAAAACAGGCCATAATTAGTAAAATACTGCCGAATCCTCCTCTCAAAGCGTCACCAATACTTCCCGATTCCTTCTCAGCAGGAAGTTCTACTTCTTCAACTTCTGACTTTGTTATTATTTCTTC
>CAYSOH010000095.1:0-1874 GCA_964432625.1 uncultured archaeon | reverse complement strand
TCAAATGGAACAACCTTAAGCACTGGACTGTTCCGTACAAGTGAGCCAAAAGACCAGTAGTCTGCTTCGATAACCTTAACATTGGTACCAACGGGAATTTCCTCCTCGCTGGAACAGGCTGCAATTTTGTTACCATGCCAAAAGCTGTTACCATACAAACCAGCCTTTTCTATCTCAACTGATAGAGGATAGGATGTGTATTTATTCAATGCATTAGGATTACGAACAACACCAACATGCCCTACCAATTCTGGGAAAATAAGCTCCACATCTAAACCCAGGACCTTGATAATAAAACGCGAGATGAGACTCATTAATCCATATGTCGCGGCCACCATGGGGCCAATCAAAATACCTCCAGTAGTTAATCCAAGGAACATTATGGCGAGGGGAAGAATTATACTCATAAGCAAAATGTAGAAAATCAAAAGGGATAACGAATATTCATAACCTCCAACACCAAACATGATATCTAAAGTCGCATAATAGCAGAAGGTAAAGTAAATTATTAGGATAATTGAATAGTAAATTCTCTTAACGAATTTTTGTCGGATTTTGTAATCGTCCAACTCAGTTTTATCAGGTTCTTCAATAGGAGACTGAACTTGTGTTGGCTCATTCTCTGCAACTTCGGGTTCTTCAACAGGGTCTGAAACTTGTGGTAGCTCATTCTCTGCAACTTCGGGTTCTTCTTCCCCCCCAATTTTAATTACTTTTACCATAATCTAGATCCACACATCATTTGAGGCCTTCAAATTACTTTCTGCATCTCCTGTATTTATGACGCCACGGGGTTCAACAATCATTATCTTACATTCTTCTTCAGCATATGGTTTGTGCTCAACTCCCTTGGGAACAACAAAAATCTCTCCCTCCTTAAGAATCACTGTTTCATCCTTGAATTCAATCTTCATTTCACCCTCTATTACTAGGAAGAACTCATCAGTATCTCCATGATTATGCCACACAAAATCTCCTTTAATTTTAACTAATTTGAACTGGTAATCATTCATTTCAGCAATTACTTTTGGAGACCAATGGTCTGAGAATTTTGATAATTTCTCCTTCAGATTTATCTTTTCGGAACTCATTCTATTTACTTCAATAATAGCACTTATAAGAGCATAACTCAAAATAACACCTACTTATTCAATAATCATGGACATAAACAGACAAACTGTTCTGGTATTTACTTTCATTTTTGGACCTCTGGTCTTAGTATCCTATGCATATGGAGTGTCACACACAGAGGATACAGATGCATTGTGGGGAGGTGTTCCTGTTTCGTGGCAGACCTATATCGTCCCCTTCATGTTTGTTGCAGCAATTGGATTCCTGATGTACTGGTGGATTGCTTTCTTCCAACTTAGCGAGGAAGATTTAGCATCTTTTAGATGGCCTTGGGGAGAATCTGACGGAAATGGACTTAGGAGATTATTACTGTCCTATGCATTGTTCTTAATTCCATCGGCTTTATGGCTTGAAAGTACTATATATCACATCGAAAATGATACTTCCTGGACGCCTGTCTTACCTATCTCCATACTAACCATAGTATCTATAGGAAATGTTATGTTAGGACTACTAGCATATTCTGCACATCAGGATGGAATGAGAAATGCCAATCTAATGATTGCTGGAACTATAATGCTAGGTATACAATGTATACTAAATGATTGGATAATCTGGACCCTGAAATTTCCTTGGTAACAATTAGGCCTCTAGTATCTGGCCTAAGAACTTCTTCATTCTATCCGTTTTTGGATTCTCAATAATATCTGGTTGGCCTGCCTCAACCACCTGACCTTCATCCATGTAGATAATCCAGTCTCCTACTTCTTTAGCAAAACCTATCTCATGAGTTACAATAACCA
>CAYSOH010000094.1:0-3801 GCA_964432625.1 uncultured archaeon | reverse complement strand
ACCAACTCTGCTGAAGGGCTGCAAGTCAAGTGGACTTCGACGTCAAACTCTTTCAAAACTTCGAGCAAACGTATACCATATGGAATACCGGAAGCTCCTGTAATACCAACCACTAAACGATCCATACTATTTCCTCATTCTGGGGATTCTTATAACCTTTGGTTTAGTGACTAACTAGTACCTTCACGCCATGCTTTTATCTCAGCTGACTCATTAGCCCATCCAGACTTAGGTTCCCATGGAAGGGCCTCTTCGAATTTGGCTCCATTACCATCAAGATTGGGCATCTTTCCAGTCTTGGCAAACTCATACAAAGCTGCGACGACCACAACTTCGGCAGTATTGGCCCACAAAACAATAATCCCAATCAGAGCTACGCCTATAATTATGCCTCCAATTGGAGATATAGTAAAGTAGATTAGACCTGCCACAACAAGGGAAAAAACTATACCTACTAATGATATAAATCCAATACCTAAACCACTTGTCACATTTTCACCCCAGGTCTTTCCAAATAAGGAACGGCCATCTCTCAAACCCTCTCTAACCCCTTTTTTCTCTAATACAATCATTGGTATAATAAAGAAAGTGTAAACCCACCAGGCAATCTCGACCAGCCATAACACTGCCATTGCAACAAATTTCATTCCTCCTTTACTATTTTTATTAGCTGCATCTCTCGCGATTCTAAGAAGAAGGCCAACAGTTCCAGCAATAATTCCCCACAATATAATTATATGAATTCTACTAAAGGCTGCTTTGATACCTGTCATTATGGTAGGATCGCCACCAGTCAGTCTTTCATGAGCACTGACAATTATTGCAGAATTCCAGAATACGACGATGATGGCGCCTGCCATATAAGTTAAAAATATCCAAGCCATGTATTCACCTGTTGGTTCCCGGCCTGCAGGTTCAAGCTCACCCGTTTCTTCATTCATCTCCATTTGAGGGTCACCATTCTCAAGGACAGCTGGATCAGTCATGGCCCAATGACTTTCCTCAGATTGTTCGGCTGCGTATCCAGGATATGCTGCTGCACCTATCGTAACAAATACCATAATTGCAGACAGAAAAGTATAGAGAAGCAATTCAGGATCGGCTTTTATGACTGAAAAACTTAGTTTGCTAAGCGTCCAACCGCGTCTTATCGTATCTGTTATCCTATGAATAAAACCCATAGGTTCCTATTGAAAGGGCATTAATACATTTACGACAGATAACGGTATAAGTGCGCATATTTCCGACTGATTATGGAAGGTCGGTTTACCGCGCCTGGCAAAATCATTCTTTTTGGGGAACATGCTGTTGTCTATGGAAAACCTGCAATCGCAATCCCTGTAGCTGGTATGAGGGCAACTGCATGGAGTGAACCGGGTGAAGAAGGAATTACAATAAACGCAATGGATATTAAGAAGAAATACAAACTTGGATCCAGTGATAACCAATTCAGTGTCCTAGCTCAATCTATCTTAGCCATAAGTGATGAAAATGAGCCGAATCTAACTATAAACCTCACATCAAAACTACCACAAGGCTCTGGCATGGGAAGCAGTGCTGCGACGTCCACGGCAGTTTGCAGAGCTTTATCAGGTCATTTGGGAGTAAATCTAGCTGAAAATGAAATATCCGAACTTGTTTTTGAAGCTGAAAAGATTGTTCATGGCACTCCAAGTGGAATAGACAACACTGTTGTTGCATACGAAATGCCAGTTTACTTTGTAAAAGGAAAAAAACCTAGAACATTTGATCCAGGAAATATTTTCCGATTGGTTATTGGAGATACTGGAATTGAAGCTTCAACCAAAGAAACTGTGGCTAATGTTAGAAAAGCTTGGGAAAAGGAACCTGGCCTGATGGAAGGTTATTTCGATGAAATTGAAAAAGTTACTAGGAATGGAAAGATAGCTGTTGAAAAAGGGAATAGAGAACTAGTCGGTAAACTGATGGATGAAAATCACAAACTCTTGAACTCAATAGGAGTGGGCCACAAAAGTTTAGAAAAATTAATAGATATAGCTCATGAAGAGGATGCATTGGGTGCTAAGTTAACTGGAGGTGGTGGTGGTGGAAATATAGTAGCTCTTGCTGAGGATAAAGAATCCCAAAAGAAAATTTATGATGCGATAACGGAAGCCGGATATAGGGCCTATCAGACTTCATTTGGAGAGCGGCCATGAATCTAAGAGAATTCGTCGACTTGTTAGAGGAAAAAGGGAGATTGCAAAGGATAACAAAAGAAGTAGATCCTGTATATGAGGTAGCAGCCTTGATGGAAGAAGCTGGCGATACTCCGTTGTACCTAGAAAATGTAAAAGGAAGTATTATTCCATGTATAACTAATATTTGTTCAAGCCGAGAATTGGTAGCATTGGGCCTTGATTGTGCGCCTAACGAAATTTTAGGAAAAATCTCTGAAGCTGTAAGAAATGGAAAAGAAGCTGGCACGGTAGAGGCTAAAGGCTACAAAGAAATTGAAAGCAGTTTGGAAAAGCTTCCTATACTAACACATCAACCCATAGACGGTGGAGCATACATTTCCTCGGCAATGGCGGTTGCCAATGACAAAAAATATGGTCGGAACCTCTCTTTTCATCGCGCTATGAAGATAGACAATCAGCATCTAGTTTTCAGAATTTTAGACCGACACCTAATGGATTACATGAAAAGAGGACTCAAAGAATTCGCATACTGTAATGGTGTGTCTGTTCCAGTCTTATTAGGGGCAGCAACATCATTTGGAATAGAAGAAGACGAGATGTCTGTGGCAAATGCCTTAGCCGAATCACCAGTTATTGAAATTGCAGGGCATGTAATTCCACAATCTGAGGTAGTTATGATATGTGAATTCACAGGAGATATGCATGACGAGGGGCCATTTGTGGATCTTACTGAAACTCCAGATATTATACGAAAGCAACCTGTGGCGCGAATTAAACGTATTTTTATTAGAGATGATTCTGTTTTCCATGCACTATTACCTAGCGGACCTGAACACAAAGTCTTGATGGGAATGCCACGTGAACCCACTATCTTCAATTCAGTTAATGGGATTGTTGAATGTAGGGATGTTTTCATGACACATGGTGGTGGATCTTGGCTGCATGGTGCTGTTTCTATCAAGAAAAAGAATGAAGATGATGGCTTGAAAGCTATTGACGCAGCATTTGAGGGACACAAATCCATGAAACATGTTTGGATAGTTGATGATGACATCGATGTGACTAATCCTGCAGATATTGAGTGGGCTATGGCCACTAGATTTCAGGCTGACAAAGACATAGTTATCAAAACTGGAGTTAAAGGATCGTCTTTGGACCCCAGTGCAGATCCTGAAACAAGGGAAACTGTCAAAGTAGGATTTGACTGTACAATGCCTCTTAATCGAGACAGAAACGACTTCAGTAAAACAAAACCAGGAATGAAAGTAAAACTGGAAGAATATGTAGATTAAATGATTTTAACTTCTGAACAGAAAGAAATGCTACATGGTGGGCAAGGACTTACCAAACAAAAAGCAATGAGATTACTTGTCGATTTGGGAGAGGCTGCCTCTGCCAGAAGACTTATTGGCGTGAAATCAGTACATGTGTCAGGAGTATCGCCCTTAACTGGTGGTGAAGGTCTAATTCGATTCTTGAAAGATCTAACATCTGATGATACAGTAACTACGGCAGTCGAGACCACGCTCAATTCGGCAGGCTGTGATAGGTCAAAATTTGAAGAAATGGACATACCTGTAAAGGATTACGTCGAAAAACAGCAAAACATACTTGATGCATACGAAAAATTGGGAATAAA
>CAYSOH010000093.1:0-3953 GCA_964432625.1 uncultured archaeon | reverse complement strand
CTAACATGATCACCACGAACTGTGATTGGTATAGGGACCATAGCTTCGAACAATTCAACCGTGACTTCTTCTTTGGCTTGATCTATACGCTGTACTCTTGCTTTCTCGCCCTTGAATGGGCCTGAAATAACTTCCACAATATTTCCTTCTTCTATGCCTGATACTGCCGGTGGTGGTGTAAGGTGAGGTTTCAATTCCTCTAATGAAGTAGTACCAAAAGTGTCGGGTTCTTTTGAACGACCGTAGCCTTTTCCACGATTCATTACCATGCCTCGAGCATGCGTTAAACCTTTGAGATTATCCCTAAGTGCTTCAGGACTGTCTGTTTCCACAAAGATGAAACCACGGAGTTTCGATGGCGCAAGAATTGAGAACACCGGAGCCCCACTACGTCTTATCCTGTCGGCTAACCTCTCACTAGCTGTTCTTTCATGACCAATTTGTGACTTCATTACGTATATCTTTGTGTCAGAAGATGGTTCGTCAACTTTCTCTTCATTTTCTTGTTCTTCTTCTTCTAGAAATCTTGCCATTTTATCTAAATCCCCAATAAATCTGAAATTATAGGCGGTGCCTTAAGCCATATAAAGTAAACAATAAAGCCGATTAGTCCAACAATTCCAATTCCAATCCCAACGACCCATGAACTCTTCACAAATTCATCAGTAGTGGGCTTGCGAGCCAATCTCAGAACTCGGCCATATTGTCCCCTACCAATTCGCTTGAAACGTTCCTCAAGCCTTTGTTGCGTTTGCCATACCTTGTCGATAAAGCTCATTTGGCTACTGTACGAATTCGATACCGTATCTGCTTTGCATTTCGTCATCCACTCCCGACGGCGGTCCCAATATCTGAGAAGATTTGACACCGGTAACTACAAGCATCACACGTACTTGATGCTCGAGAGTAGAATCTATCGAAGCTCCCCAAATGATTCGAGCATCTTTATTAATCTTACTATGTACTTCTCTTACTACCTCATGAGCTTCTTGGAGAGTCATATCATCTCCTCCTGAAACATTGATTAGTGCACCTTTAGATTCACTTATATCTAGTTCTAAAAGTGGAGAAGTCAACGCTGCAGTAACTGCATCAGATGCACGATGTTGACCTTGTCCCTCACCCATGCCTATCATAGCAACTCCTCCACCCTCCATTATAGAACGCATATCTGCAAAATCAATGTTCACTAATCCCCCATGCGATGTTATCTCCGTCATACACCTTATGGCATTAGCTAAAATCTCATCGGCTTTTCTAAATGCCTGATTCAATGGCAATCCTGAGATATCATCTTGCAATAACTTATCATTTGGAATGACTATGACTGTGTCTGCTGATTTTCGTAGTTTTTCAAGACCGATTCTAGCATTATTTGTTCGTTTTGCCCCTTCATTGGTAAACGGCAATGTAACAATCGCAATTGTTAGAGCTCCGCGTTCCTTAGCTAATTGTCCAATGACTGGTAGTGATCCTGTGCCAGTTCCTCCTCCAAGACCTCCTGTAAGGAATACAATATCTGCTTCATGGCATGCCTCCAGTAGTTCAATCCGTGCTTCTTCTGCAGCACCTTCCCCAATATTTGGTTCAGAGCCTGCTCCAAGTCCTTTGGTCAGAACCTTTCCAATCAACAATCTATGTGGTATGGATGTGTTGAGAAGGTGTTGAGCATCTGTGTTGACTGCTAATAGTTCAATTGAAGTTAAACCTTCTTTGTAAAGTCTAGATAAGGTATTGTTTCCAGCTCCTCCACTTCCTATAATTAGAATATTGGTCTTTAGCTTTGATACCAAAGCTTCGAGTTCACTCTCATCAGTTTCCCCCTTGAAACTAGCTTCCTCGGCGATGGTCTCTTGTAAAGACTCCTCACTCATGTTCACATCGAGATTGATTCTCTATATAAAATCAATCTATTATCTCCAACTGATACCTTATTTATAGAGATAGTTTCTCAATGCTAATAATGAGGGAATCAGCTTTCAAATTGCTGAATCGAAAAAGATTAGTGACTGCTTCAGTAGTTATGATTCTTATTCTTCAAGTAGTTCTTGTCCCAACTGCTTCTGATTCTCCAGTAATAAAAGTCGATTATGGTACTGCTCAGGAATTAGATACTTTTTTTCAAAGCGTTAATCAAAGAAACGATGAAGTGAACGAAACAGTATTCGAGGAATTAAACTTTCTGAGATCAATCCATGAGGGTGGAGCATTGGACCTTTCTATGTTAGAAAATAGAGAAATCCTGCTTAACTCCAAAGATGAAAGTGAGAATGTCAACGCAAGTGTCGATTATGAAACCATAACATATGATTACTCGAAAAGAGGGCTAGAGCCAGTTGCTGTAGATGATCCCGAACCTGCCAGAGCTGATATAATCAACACTATGTTAAGTGAGACTGATTTCTACCAGGATTCTTTCCTAGGAACGGTTGCATCCGTCTTTGCTGAGACCTACTTGATATATTGGGCCTATGATGCAAATGGTAATGGAATAATAGATGTAGGAGGATGTGTTGAGGGAGCACCAGAAAACGAAACTTGTGAAGAAGGAGTTGAGGAAGCCTCACTAGTAACAACGCTCTGGGGTGCATCAGCCAACTTGATTTCTGTCTGGTTTGAAGCATTGGGTTTGGAAGGATTTATTTTCGCTCTTATCGAAACTTTGCTAAGTGGCCTAGATGAAAGTGATACTGCGTGGATACCTATAGATGTTGATGAGGATGGAGCAAATGAAATCAGAGCAAGACTAGTGCCTGTCGTAAATGATTTGATAAATGATGATACGGACTTGAATCCGTTAGATGGAGATGTTGGAATTGAGGCAAATATTGGAATAGCCTTTGAATTTGAGGAGATTGGTAATCAGGATCTCAACCAAACGCTTGATGTTGCAATTGTTAGAGGAATTACCTACGATCAAGAAACTGAAAATGAAGATGCGGGAGATCAAACCTACATCTGGGGAGTAAATACACAGTTTCCAGCAAATGAGATACCTGACACTTACAATCTAACTGTAGTAATAGAAGAATTTGTATTCAATATTGGACCTGATGGTGGTGGTGGTATTGGATTAAATCCTGGTGATATTGATTATGTGAATGCACCTTATGAGATAACTATAGACACAAATAACAAAACAAATGATCCTCTTAACAATGGAATAGACAGTATGGAAGTCACTGTTGGCTACCTAAAATACAACTGGAGTAGCGGAACAACATCGAATCCAGGTGATGCGCTAGAAGAAATTACCTTCATCAAAGTTGATTTAGAAAATCCACGTGGAAAAGTACCTAAGAAAATAAGTGTAAGGATAGTTTCTGAGACTATACAGAATAATGTTGAAAGAGATGCCATAGAAGTCTTTGCACATCCTGCAGAAACAACTATACCAAGTGAAACTAATAAAAAATTCAACCTTGGATTCCAATACTACGAATACAATCTAAACCCTGATGAAGGAGAGGATACTTTTCTATCACATATTGTAGCTGACATAACAGGAGTACCTGTATGTAGTATTGGAGAAGGAGGTGACATTGTTTGTCTGGATGAATTTAACATGCCAAATGCTGCATTCTGGTTAGAGGTAAGAAATGAGACAACTACAGATAGAAATTGGACGGTAATCGAATTTCATGCAACTGAAGCAATTGAATCGATTCTATATGGGGATTACGAATATTACACTGAAGATGGAAGAGGAGCAACTTGGTCTGATCATGATTACCGGCTGTTCACTGGACTGGAAATTCATAATCTACCCGAGAATCTAATCCTAGAAGGAAATCTGAAATTAGATGAAACGGGAGGATCTAATATACCTGTCAACAATGATGATGAAGGCGTGGACGCAAATTTTGTGAGTGGGTTCATTAGTGACATTCTACTAGGTTTAGCTGGAAGAATAGTTTATGTTGGAGATCTCTTGAGATCTATTCCCCAAGCGG
>CAYSOH010000092.1:0-3969 GCA_964432625.1 uncultured archaeon | reverse complement strand
TCAATAGCTGAAGCCTTAGAACTACAGAGAGAAAGGATTGCCTTAATGTCTAAGGCCTATGGTGCTGAGGTCGAACAAGATGAGGCTTATCCTGGGTGGGCCCCAGACCTTACTTCTTCTATATTGGAAACCACTACTAAGATATATTCTGACATGCTTGATGGAGAACCCCATATTTGTGCAATTCATGCAGGTCTAGAATGTGGAGTGATTGGAGAAAAAGTGAATGGAATGGACATGATATCTTTTGGACCTACCATAAAAGGTCCACATTCTCCTGATGAAAGGGTGGACATCCCATCAGTTAAAAAATTCTGGGATCTTCTCCTTAAAATCCTAGAAGAACTCTCCGAGAAATAGAAGTGATTGATAGAATCAAGAAAAATCTAAATGGAGAGTTACCGGGCGTCAACTCTTGGGCCAAAATGACAGTGAGGTCTGTAAAAGATGAAAAAGACAATTTGGAAATTCTAAACGATTGGTTATCTAAAGAAAATCTAAAATCTTTGAAAGATGCAGCGATTTTAGTAGCATTGTTCGAAAAAGATGGCGAATATTGCTTCCCGATGATAAAAAGACCTGAAAATGTAAAAAATCATCCTGGACAAATTGCTTTACCTGGAGGCGCAAAAGAGAAAGAAGAAAGTCTAGAAGAGACTGCACTCAGAGAGGCTCAAGAAGAAATTGGAATAGACACTGACAAAGTAGAAATCATTGGGAAATTGACACCAATACCTGTTCCAGTATCAGGATATCTAGTACAAACTTACATTGGAATAATTGATGAAGAACCAGAATGGAAATTATCAAATGATGAAGTGGCTGATTTTTTTATTCTGAAGTTATCTGAACTTATTGGTGCAGACAATGGGTATTATGAAAAGTGGAATCTAAGAGGATTTGATGCTAAAGTTCCAATTTTCAAAATTGGTGATCTGAAGATATGGGGTGCTACAGCTTCCGTTCTAAGTGAATTCATAGAATTAACCAAATAGAGAATTAAGAGGAGCTACAAGATAGTGGGAAAAAAGATCACCAAATATGGCTGAAAGAACAAAGGCTATCGCTAAAGGTATAATGTATGGAATCTTGTAAGTTACCCAAGGTTCAGAAATTCCAGATTCTTCTAACTTATCCCATTGTGCTTCTGAGTCTTGCTTGTTCTTAACAAAGGCAACAAGGACAACCTTGCCTCCTATCACCTGCTGCATAGGCCACACAAAACTTTCTCGTGCTTTATCTATGGGCATAATTGTACCAAAAAACATCTGGAAATATGGTTTCTCAAAGTTTCCTTTTGAAATGTTGTAAAGTGCCAAAGCTAAAGGAATCAAAAGGTAAAGCAATAATGAGTTCATGAACACCACAAATGGATATGGGAAACCTCTTGTCTCAAATGCTGTAAATGGATTATCGCTAAAAGATAATGTGAATGGTGCGACAAGACCTATTGTCATTATGGCCTTCACGTCTGCACCTCCTATTGTAGGGCCTAGATAGAACCAAGCATACATCATAAGAATGAGTATAGAGACTGAAACGAGGTCGACTAATTTATAATCATTAGCGGACATTTCCTCATTCTCGACTGAAATTAAGAAGTAGACTGCGCCTAATATTCCAAGAACTTGTGCTGAACGCCACAACATCATTTGATTGCTATCCAGAACATACTCATCTACAAACGCATTGTAAAACAAAATTACTGTAGCAAATAACAATGTCCAAACATAGAGCGGGTAATCCTCTGTAGTCAGCTCGTAAGCTAGTAGTATAGATGCAATAGTACCTGAGATTAACCAAGTCTGATTAGGAACTCTACGAGTTTTGTGATCAGTCCATGCCCCATAGCCAAGCATTGACGCTCCAAGAGCGAATCTGAGCATATCAAGAGTTTCCATACTATTACAATAATGAGGGCTTTATCTGCTCTTCGTAACTTCTATTTCTAAAAATAGTTCATGAACATGTTTTAAATATGACTTAATGGAATAAACTTTGTGGATTTAACAGATAAATTCCTGCCAAGTGAGAAGCTACTCAAAAAATACGAAGATATTATTTTAGACAACAAAGGAGACTCAATTCTAGTATTAACCAACCTCCGGATATTTCTTGGGAATAAGTTCCACGTATGGGATGTTCCTTGTAAAAACGTAGATTATATGAAAAGAGGCTTTGTACCAAGATTCTCACGATGGTGGCTGCTATTATTCACTCCACTATCTCTTATATTCATTGGCAACTTGATTTTCTTTCTAATTTTCGTTACTCTATCTATAGCAAGTCAGTACATCAAGACTGATGCTTTGACAATCGGAACTCCCACGAGAAAATGGAATATACGAGCTGAACCTGAGTTGCTAGATAAAATAACGTCGGAGATAAGACTCAATTCTCTCGTAGGTGATAAAAAAGATGGCAAAATAATACTTGAAGCTGAAAATCTGGATGATGATGCTGAAAATGTAAATGTCGAATTAATTGGACAAAATGAATCCCGGGCGCTAAAAGCTGCATGGGTGGCTGCAGTCTTTGCCTTCATGTCTTACTATATTGGTTCTTTTGGAGTACGAACTGGGTTCTGGACATTCTTGTTCACGGCCACAGCCTTCTGCTTCTTTGTAATACATAGAGACAGAAAGAAATCAAACGAGATAAGGGAACTTGAACCTGAAGATGGCTGGACTAAGTATATCTTCAATATTATACTAACAAAAATGGGTTTTGAGGTTATAGATTCAAAATGGTCATTCAAACTTTTTGGTAGAGATGTGAAGGCAAGAAATGCAGGATACCTAATTTTTTCTGCAATATTACTTTTTGGATTATTTGTGACTGTTGCAAGTTCAAGTATGAAACCTCTGCTTCTGAGTTTAGCGATAGGTTCACCTATCTACTTGACTGGAAGGGCTCTAGCTGGAATACCAAGACCTTGGAAGAGAATGGCTTTGAGATCCTTAGCATGTTCCATTATAGCGATTATGATTATTCTACCATGTCTTGTCCTAATTCCCCTGTACAACTCAGCAAGCGTTAAACTTCCTGAAACGTTCATTCAAGGCGACTCTGGAAATGGTTGGAAGAGTGCGATGAGTCAGCACGATGAATATGGATTAGGATTTGCCTCGACCTCTTTTTTCCTATATTTAGATGATGGCGAGGACAGTGAAGGTGACAGAGATGGTTATCCTGCAATGTTATTTGTCATTGCAATAAAGGTCCCCATTGACTTGGATGAAAGAGATGCTCTCAATGAACTTGATAAGCAATTCCGTGAAATGTCTCTTGAACAGGAAATCGACCTTAAGGAACATATAACAAATGGTACGAGAACAAACAAGCAAGGATACCAAACACAATATGTGATTTATAACGGAACTGCAAAGTCTGAGAGATTGGGTCCTGATGAAATGGGAGTTAACATCACCAAAGGTTCTGAAACGCGCTACATTGGTGAAGTGTGGAAAGCTCCAGAATACAACCTAATAGTAGTATCCATGGGAATTGCAGTTGTATCCTCACAGGAAATTAATGATCAAACAGGGATAGATCCTGTAGATAATCTGATAGATAATCTGATACCAAATAAACCAACTGATACTAGAGATACAAAAAACTGGGATGAACTATACGAATTGATTCCCGAAATTGTGTGCCTTTCTACAGACTAATCTTTTGGAGATAAACCAGAAATCAATGGAAAGGAAACAAAATCGCCTTCCCACCTAACCTCTGCTTCTTCATCAATCAATCCAGCGTCAGCAAGTTTCCCCATAACTGCTTCAGCATGTTCCTTGGGAACGCGCATGTACTGTTGTTCTTCGTCTTCGCCCATTAACCAAACTCTATTCCCTGTGCTAATGGCAGCTCATCCGACCAATTAAGAGTATTGGTCTGCCTTCTCATATACACTTTCCAACTGTCTGAACCTGCTTCACGGCCTCCACCTGTATCCTTTTCACCTCC
>CAYSOH010000091.1:0-4035 GCA_964432625.1 uncultured archaeon | reverse complement strand
TCCTGCCATGCTTCTGGATAATTCAAAGCAAAATGCCCTGCATTAAAAAGACAAACAACGATTAAGCCAAGACACAAGTTTTTGGAATAATCTAAATATTCTTGAATTTTATCTTTGCTGAACTGGCCATTCAAAAAACCAAAAATAAGTCCAAATAAAGCTCCGGCCATAATGATTGTTAAAGTAGCTACGTTCTTAGTGAATGCCATAAGGTCTTCACGTTCATCAAAACCTAAATCGTCATAACTATCATCACTGTCGTCTGAATCTGTGTCATCTGAATATGCTTCTTTAGTTTTAATTTCGCCCTTTACTTCTTCAAGAAGATAAAATGATTCAGACGAAAGTTCAGGTTGCCCATTATCGGTTCCTTTGAACTCCACTTCATAATAAAACCAAACTCCTTCTCCATAAGGAATTGTAGTCCCTCCATAAACTACTAATAATGCAAAAATAAATAATATTCCGCTATAATTACGTGATTTTTCGAGATCGTCTTTCAACATACTTGGTTCTCCCAAGTTAGTGCGCAATATATTAATTCTTCTATTTTGCAAGATTTAAATACTACAATAGGTTAGTAAAATATGGAATCCTACGTTGAGGATTGTTGCAATTTCTTAAATTTAAAGGAGTTTTCAAATGGTTAATGGGCATGTAGATATGTTTACTAAAGTAAATAGATCTTATTTAGAAGCTGAAAAGTCTGCCAAAGTATTTGTTACTTCCCATATTGATGTTAAAGGTACTTCTCCTGCAAGGACATTAACCTGTTTCTTGATAGATACAAGTGGGTCTATGACTGGAAGGCCATTGCATTACGCTAAAGAAGCTGTAAAATCAGGCATTGATGCTTTAGGGCCTAATGATTTTGTATCTGTAATATCATTTAACAATAAATGTAAAGTTGTTATTCCAACGACTCAAGTTGCAAATAAATTATCCTTAATGAACGCTGTTGACAAATTAAGTTCTGGAGGTTCTACAAAAATGTACAAAGCTCTCGAAGCTGCAGGTAATGAAATTACTAGAGTTTATCAGCCAGGAATTATCCCCCAAATTGTTCTCCTAACTGATGGAGCGCCAACTGATAAAATACCTGTAAGTCAATACATAGATGCTGCCTCACATTTCTTTTTGAATGGTGGAATCTCTTTTTCTACGGTGGGAATTTCTAATTATAATGATGAATATATCATTCCTATGTCAAATTTAGGAGGAGGATTTTGGTACCATATAGCAAATGTTGAAGGGATTTCAAATGCCTTTAGAGATTCGGTCAAAAAAATATCTGCGTGTGTGGTGCATAGGCCTATTCTTTGGTTTAATCCAAAAAATGGTGCTAGTATTGATGAAATATATATGGTTGAACCTTTCTCAAAATCACTACCTATGCAAAGTAGCGAAGGGACGCCTTTTTGTGCACTGCCAAATCTAACTGGTGATGTAGGTGAATACATATTTACTGCAAAAATATCTTTACCTCCTGGAACTGAAGAGGGTGTTGAAATATTGGAAACTAAACTGGTAGAGGGTAGCGCTTTGATTTCAGAAGATATGATAATGGTAGATTATACTTCAGATCGTACTTTGATAATGGATGAAGACGCTCCAACAAGATTAATTCATAGAGTAACTCAAATCCAATCTTTAGCTGAAGAAGCTGCACTAACGGGCAATGAAGAACTAACAAGAATAGTTCAAGAAGATATAAAGACATTAATCCAGGATGGAGATGTAGAGAATATTGAAGATTTCAAACAAAAACTAACTAAAGCAGATAATGTGACTAGAGTAGAAAGTGTTGAGGAGAGAAAAGAACAAATATCTGAAATGCGCGGATATCAAAAAAATATAGATGAGGCATAAATGAATTGTAAAAAATGTAATTTTGTGAATGAAAAGGGCTCGATCTTTTGTGAATCTTGTGGTGAAAAGATGACGAATAAAGGTGTTGATGGAAAAAATAAAACTGTACCTACTAATGAGAATAAACCTACGGCTACAGACGACGGTGAGAATATAGTTTGTTCATCCTGCGACAATAAAAATCCTTCGGATTCTAATTTTTGTGAAAATTGCGGTTCCAAATTGTCCGGTCCTGAAATACCTGCAAGGTTGGTAAACAGTAATGGAGAAATAATGAGGATTATGAGTGAAAAGAATGTTTTTGGAAGACAAGATTTTGTTAAATGGGTGCCTGAAGAATATAATGATCCAAGAATATCAAGAGAGCATATACGAATTGATTATGAAAATAAGAAATATTTTCTCTCTCTAGCTAAAGCTCAGGTTAACGTTACGAAGCTCAATGATGCGCCAATCGCAGGAAGTGAAAAATATGAGCTGAAAAATCAAGATAAAATTGATATTGCTTTAGGCAGACTAGTAGTTGTCTTTGAGGTAGATGAACCTGACTTAGACAAGAAGGACAAAGTCTCTGATGAAAAAGAGACAGGTAAGTCCTCTAAAGAAAAAGATAACGATGATAAAGTGGAATCAAGTAAATAAAGAAAAACTATTTTTTTCGGATGTGACGAAAGTACACATTTTTTTACTTCTTAGCTTATCGCTAGTCTTAGTGTTTGGTTTAGATGTTGAAGCTGATGAAAATGATGTTGGTTCAAATATAGAGATTGAGGATGAATGGTACAATGATGAACAGGACTTTGTATGGGAAATTAATGGGACTTATAATGGGATTTTGTATATTTATTACGTCTTTGAATATGAAGACAATCCAGCCGCAGAATGGAAATTATATGAAAATATTACTATAGCAAATGAGAGTGCGCCAAATGACAACGTAACAAAGGGCATTTTCAGTTTTGATTTTCCTGAGGGATCTGGATTTTATAAAATAGAATCAAATTTTAGTATGGATGATGGAATGTCAGAATTGGGTGAAGGATTTGACAACTTCACTGGAGATGCCTTGAAGTTTGACAACACTAATCCTGTAATTACTGTCAATTCCTTTATTCTAGAACTGAAAAGTGAAGAAGATTCTTCTATTTCTTGGGATGGAACGGGAAATATATATGATTCTACCTCTTGGAATAAAAACGGAGATATAGATTCTACTTTACTTAAAAATTTAACATTAGATTATACTATTACTGATGAACATTCTGGAATACGTGTAAGTCAAATACAATATTCTGAAGATAATTTTACCACCTGGGAGGATTACAGCGAATCTGATGTGATAAAACTCGATTTCTCTACTATTTACATTCGCATTGGAGTGATGGACCTAGCTGGTAATTATGTTGAATATAAAGAAGACCCTATTGATATAGAAAATTTGCCCATTAATGATGGAGGGGCTGCTGAGGATGACAGCAAAGTAATTGTTGAGGAAGATGAATCAAATAACAACTTAATTTTTGTTGTTTTAATTATTGTAGGTATAGCTTTTGCTTTTTACAAACATGAACAAGGAAAAGCTGTAAATCAAGGAAAAAATCTTCTATCTTCTGAAAGGACGGAATGTCCAAATTGTAGTGTGCTTGTACCACGAGGTAGCACGAGTTGTACTTTTTGTGGAGAAGTATGGGGTAAGAATAATAATACAATATTTGCAAATCCTTTTTCCGAAGCGACAAATGAAAAACAAGAAGAGGTTATACCTAGGACTGGAGAAATTTTAATTGGCTCTGATATCGATCGTTGGAAAATCGAAGTTGGGGCAAGGAGCTGTGTGGGTGGAAGGAAAAATAATGAAGATTCCATTAGCTGGAATACATTCCTGAAAATAACTGATGATATTCCTCATTCCATTAAATTGGGAATTGTCGCAGATGGTGTTGGAGGTCACAATAGAGGGGAAATTGCTAGTTCCATGTTAATTTCAACTTTTAACAAAGTTGTTTCTGAAGATGTGAATAATCCTTTTCACACTGAATTATTTAGTACTAAGGAACATAAGGAAATCTTAGAAAAAGCATACCATAATGCCAATAAAACTATTTTTGAAAAAGCTCAAGACCAAGATTATAATGGAATGGCAACGACTGCAGTTTCTATTTATAT
>CAYSOH010000090.1:0-4167 GCA_964432625.1 uncultured archaeon | reverse complement strand
TTAGCTGGAAGAATAGTTTATGTTGGAGATCTCTTGAGATCTATTCCCCAAGCGGTCCTACAGTCCACTATTGGTGAGGGGGATGGAGAAGTTTCGGCTAGAATTCGAAACAGAGAAAACAAACCTACCTACATTAATCACTTATTTGTATATTTAACAAGCGACAGATATCTAGAAATGGGAGATGGAAGCGGAGATGACTACTTTGCAATATACAACGAATCTGCGTATCTTGATTCTAATGCTCCCAATTTTAGATCCGCGATATCAGCCAAGAATCAAGATTATAGTTTCAGTGCTAGAATAACAGACATTGGGGACATTGATTTCTATTCTCGAAGCGGAATCACCAATATTTCTCTATCAATGAGTCCTGAACGAGACAAGCCATTCCGAGTTTACTTTGAAGGAATAGACAGTGACGGTTTGACATCTCACTGGGCTAACATCACTCTTAGTAATGTTCCAACCAACACGACTTTAAACATAGACAATGGAAATCTAGTTTATGCTGGAGGGGACGATTCTGAAGTTGTGATAGAAAATATAACCTTCACCAGCTTTGCAAGTGGAATTTATTCCCGTATAAAATTAGAACATTTACCAGGTTCAGCTGAAATCGTAAGTTCCGAAGGAAATCTCAGGCTTATTACAGACAGTTGGTTCAACTTTACTTTTGCAATCACTAATGTTACAGAAGATGAAACTGCTACAGTTTGGATATGGGATCACACTGAGTTTGATGGGAGTTCCGTGATGCTTTACCAAAATGCAAAAGGGCTACCTGAAGAAACAGCAAGTTTAGCAGGAAATCTAATCTGGTTGCAATCTCTTAGATTAGATGATGATGGAAGTGGAGAATTAGCTGATTTCAAGATTAACCATATGAAGCCAGTACAATTCAAAGTTGGGGCTGTAGATGATACAGAATATGAAGAAGATTATCTAGGTCTCGATGCCTATGTCTTGATTGATTCCTTGCCTGCTGAAATAGTTGTGACTGTGCCTATACTTGATACAGGCGGAATAATGAATGCTGATGTTAGAGATGTTAATGACCTTCAAGATGTGGCAAGATTCATTGAGGCACTATCTGATATCGGTACTGCATTAGTCAATACTGTAGCTGGATTATCTATTAATCTCGTAACTAATGTTGAATCATTTGAGACTGTTGCGAGATTCCTTTACAATATGGAAGAAGAGGTTTCAGTTACTGCATGGGTGGACAAAGGAAACGTAACTCTACTAGATCAAGAACCACGATGGGTAGAAGGACTTTGGTCCGACCAAAAAGATGTCGATGGAGGTACCGTCCTGGGGGCTAGGATGCTTCTGCGAGGACTTCCCCAAACGGTTGACGTGAATTACACTTCCAGAGGCGATAAAATAGATTTAGATATGAAATTGGAAGACTTTAACTACAGGGACACTGCGGATTATGTAATATTCAGAGAAGATGGAATAATTGGACCTAAGGTCACCATATTTATCGAGGACATACCTGTGGGACTTGATCTCGAACTAAATGCTGACATGCTCTTGAACGCAACAGTTGATAATCTAACTTTGAAAGGTAGTATGAATCTGACTACGGACCAACCTGTTGGACCTATCTATTTAGTCGTAGAACAGCTGGAAGACGAGAATCCCTATAGAATTGAAGCTATGATACCTAGACTTCCGAGTGATGTGACCCTTGAAATGGATGTGAATGAAGAATTGCTTGAATTTAATATAACTGCAAACACAGCGCTTGATGAAATTGTACTTGAGATTGAATTGGGTGATTATCAGGAACTCGAAAGTGAATGGGTTGAAGGAATTTCGCTTGACATGTCAGATGAAGGGGGCATGAGTATGAAGGCATACCTTAGAGGTATTTCCCCTGAATTAGGAGTTAGAGTTTGGGATCCTATAGATGAAGGAGCAAGAGTGGATGTTCGTTTAGATGATTTCAATAATGATTCACCACCTATGCAAAGGCTACTCATAGATGTAAACAATTTTGCGAACAAAAGTGTTCTACTGAGAATCGATGAATTACCAGAAAACTTTGACATGAATGCATCTGTATTTCTTGATGATAAAGATAACGAAGATGATCCTCTAATTGGAAATATAACTATTGAATCAAACAAAGGCTTGGGATCAGTTTATGCACTTATAGATGAGAGTACCACTGGAAACAAACTGGAACTTGCTGTTCCAGATGTTCCTGAAAAAATAAATCTAGATGTCAGTCTGGGGGAAGATATTGACATTGATTTTTCTTCTTCGAGTGCGCCTTCAAATATAATTCTTGCAATAGACTCAGGCAATACTTCTGACATTGATACTGAGTGGACTCATGGTATTGTACTTCGGCAAACTGATGCTGGTGATGCTCTGAGACTATATCTTGATGGTACTGTGACTTTAGCCCATCTTAAAACCGATTTTGGCAACCCAGACAAGATAGACTTAGAATTGGGTGACTGGTCACCTGAAACACCTTGGATTTATCTAGATCTGGACAGGGGTAAAAATGAAACTGGAATTGAGCTATTCCTAGATGAAGTCGGGAAGAATAACAATATTGATGCTTATTTCCAGACTGGTAAAAGCGAAACACGTGAATTAGATGCTATCTTTGATATTCATCAGACTGGAGGAATAGGAAGATCTTACCTTAAGACTCACAACCAAACTCGGCCAGCTATAAATGAAGTCTATTTCTCAGAAGTTCCGAAAGACCTCAGATCTGATATAATTGTTGGAAAAGAGATAGATATAATTTACAATGCAGACGGCCCGATGGAATATATTTGGGTTAAAACGGCAAACAGAGACTATGGTTCTTGGAAATCTGCACAAGCGATTGTCCATGATGTTCCTGAATCATTCCATATGGGGATAAATCCAAACTACGAATTTGATATGGATAAGGCATTCGTATTCCAAGGATTCCCAGACGTATTTGTTACGACAAGTTCACCAGAAATAGACGTTTTATTGAAAGTTGATGAAGGATACACAGGAGGTCACTCTGGAACTTTCATGGATGTTACCAATGTGGGAGACAATACTACAATGACTCTAGATGGAATAAACTATATTATTGATTCTCCACAAGGAATTGAAAGAGCTTATCTCCAAGCAACAAATTCTCCAGCAACTCCGGAATTTTATCTCGATTATATGGTTATTCACGCAAATGATGTCAGGCATGTTGAAATAAAACCTAGCCAATTGTTTGGACTATATCCTGTATTTGAACTAGAGAATGCAGAGGGGGGAGAATTATCTTTTTCTATTGGGGGACAACTCAAACTAGGACCTACTGAACTAGAGACCTCGGCAGTTCTTATGGATTTGAGAGTGAAGAGCGTCGGTGACTATAGCATTCTGCCTACTTGGTTGGGTGTTCAGAAGAACGGACTGGATACTGAATTGGGCGAAAACGAAAAACACTACATTATGCCGGAACCTGGTACAAGTCTCATTGCATCTTTGGGGGCTACACTATTATGATGATAGGCCCACAGCAAAGGAAAGTCATAGTGAAATTTGGAGTCGCTATTCTAGCTTTACTCGTGATATTCGTTTCTTATTCTTATATTATACCTAGAACTGAGGTTGAAGTAGAGACCGTTTACCACAGTTCTTATTCAGCACTTTTTGTACAATCAAAATTAAGTAACACAGGAACTAAACAAATCACTGAACTTATGGTGAAAATATCTGTTTGGAACGGCACCGAAATGTTAGAAACAGATACGCATTATCCTGGAATACTAAATGCCAAACAATCTGTAAAGCTGCCTCCTTTGTTGTTTGATGGACCTCACTCTGATTCATATGAACTTTTAATAAACATAGAGTTCGTAGTTGATGGAGAAAAACTGACGTTGACGTACAACTACGAGATTGCCGATTATGGAAATCTAGCTTGGCATGATCAGTACGTTAGTTTCTGAAAGAACAACTTTATTACTTAGCTGCAAAATGCTGTGATTCGGACTTAATCCCGGACTCAACTCATGCCCAAGCAAATTATTTCAGCTTCAGAGATGGAGCGTTATGGATATTGCCCACTATCTTGGTATTTAGATTTAAAAGGCATTGAAGCTGAGGGTGATGAGGTTAACACTGGAGTCGAAAAACACAAAGAAATAGGAGAATCAC
>CAYSOH010000089.1:0-4168 GCA_964432625.1 uncultured archaeon | reverse complement strand
TGAAACATGTGGGAAACTACGCCTGATTTCGATTCCGTTAGCAACGGTTAGCGATTTCTGGAGAAAAGACAAAAATGCCAAAGCACAACAAACCAAACCGCGGTTCCATGGCGTTCAGCCCTCGTAAGCGAGCACGCTCCGAGACGCCCCATATCTCTAGCTGGGCTGCTAGTGATAGTGAGGAACCAAAGGTACTGGGTTTTGCAGGATACAAGGTCGGTATGAGTCACATAATGGCTGTAGACTACAGAAAGAAATCAACAACGGCTGGACAGGAAATCAGAATGCCTGTAACTGTGGTGGAAGTTCCGCCTATGAAAGTCGTTGCTGCTCGTGGATATGTCAAGGATAGTTATGGTCTAAGAACATTGACGGAGGCATGGGACAAGAAATTAGACCCCGAACTAGAGAGAAGAATTCCATTGCCAAAGGAACATGACGCAAAAGCTGCCTGGAAGAAAATGAAGGACAGTGATGTGGAAGATATTCGATTATTAGTCCAGACTCAACCCAAGATGGTTGAGGGAATACCAAAAAAGAAACCTGAGATTATGGAGATGGCCGTTGGTGGAGGCTCCATGGATGATCAAATGAAATTTGCCAAGAAAATGCTTGGTAAGGAATTAACAATAAATGACTTTGCAGAAGACGGGGAAATGTTGGATGCTGTGGCTGTAACCAGAGGATATGGTTTCCAGGGCCATGTCAAGCGCTGGGGAGTCAAACTACTTACACACAAAAACTCGAAACACCGTAGAATGATCGGTAATTTGGGTCCTTTCAGTCCTGGTTATGTTGTATCTACTGTTCCACAAGCTGGACAGACCGGATACCATCAACGAACTGAATACAATAAAAGATTACTAAAGATTGGAGATAATCCAGATGAAATCAATCCAAATGGAGGATTCCTGAATTATGGATTGGTTGGAGGAACCTATGCCCTTCTCCATGGTTCATTGCCTGGACCTACAAAGCGACTTATACGTTTCAGAAAAGCCGTGAGATTTCACGGTAAGAGCACGGATGCAAAAGTTGCACCGGAAATAACAATGGTCTCACAAGAGAGCCAGCAGGGAGTCTAGAATGAAAGTTCCTATCTATTCTATGAAAGGTAAAGCTTCGAAGAGCTCGGCCACACTTCCCTCGGCTTTCGATGAACCGGTCAGACTGGATCTCATAAGACGGGCTGTAAAATCTGCAAGAGCAAATCGCAGACAGGCCTATGGCGCAGCCAAGAGAGCAGGTCTAAGACATTCGGTTTCATGGCCTGGAAAAGGACGTGGAATGGCACGTACACCTCGTAAGAATCAGGGTGGCGGCCGTGGTGCAGAGGCTCCAAACACCGTTGGTGGACGACGCGCGCACCCACCTAAGGTCGAGAAGGAATGGAACCAGAAGATAAATTCCAAGGAAAAGAAAAAGGCATTCCGATCGGCTCTAGCTGCAACTTCACAAGAATCGTATGTTAATGCCAGAGGGCATGCCATACCTGAAAAGGCAAAATTACCTTACGTTGTCGAAGACAAAATAGAGAGTATGGCTGCAGACCATGAGGGTGAATCACTAACAAAACGTGCATTGTCTCTTTTGGATGGACTAGGTATTGGAGAAGACATAGATCGTGCTACATCTGGAAGAACTGTAAGGGCTGGAAAAGGAAAAAGACGGGGGCGAAAGTACCGAAAACCTCGTTCCGTTCTGGTCGTTCTATCTGAGATTAATGGATCTGAAAGAGCTTTCCGAAATCTATCGGGAGTTGATGTGACCACTGCCAAGAATCTAAACACCGAGCTCCTAGCACCTGGTGGTGACCCTGGAAGATTGGTAGTATTCAGTAAGGCTGCAGTATCTGCCTTGGGAGATAGACTATGAGTGACCACAAAGTGATTCTCAGTCCAAGATCCAAGGAAAGGGCCTTGTATATGCTTGAACAGAATAAATTAGAATTCTATGTTTCCCGAACCGCAACGAAACACGACGTTCGGGGAGCTGTAAGATCTCTCTTCCAAGTGGAAGTCAGTAAGGTCAACACTCGAATTACCAAAGAAGGTAAACTAGCAATCGTGAAGCTCGCTGAGGGTCATTCAGCAGAAGACCTGAGCAATCGGTTAGGAATATTGTGATAATATGGGAAAGCGAATCATACCTAGGAGACGTGGACGTGGGCATCGTTACAAGGCCTCGGACAGGCGTTTCAAAGGAGATGCAAGGCACCCTAGAGCAAAAGCTTCCACCGGTAAGGTTGTCGAACTAATGCACGATCCTGGCAGGACTGCTCCATTAGCAACAATTGATGATGGTGCAGACAAATACACCATGATAGCCCACGATGGGATGCATGTTGGTCAGGAAATAAGTGCTGGACATGGGGCTGAGATAAAGACTGGTAACACTGCTTACTTAGGATCCATACCTGAAGGAACCAGAATCTACAACATAGAGATGAAACCTGGAGATGGTGGAAAACTTGTTCGCGCTGCAGGTCAGAACGGCGTGGTCATATCACACGGAAAACTTACAACTGTTAGATTGCCATCCAAGGCTCAAAAGACCTTGGACAATATGTGCAGGGCGACCATAGGATCTGTAGCTGGTTCAGGAAGAGGTGAGAAACCAATCGCCAAGGCTGGAAAGAATTTCTACCGTAACCGTGCGCGGCCAAAAGTTTGGCCAAAGGTAAGAGGTGTGGCAATGAATGCTGTTGATCACCCTCATGGAAGTGGAAGAAAGCAGACCGTTGGTGTCAACTCTACGATTTCAAGAAATGCTCCACCTGGCCGTAAGGTCGGTCATGTAGCTGCCAAGAGAACTGGAGGTAAGCGCTAATGGCCCGTAGAACCAAAGGACTTGCAACACCTAAAGCAGCAAGAAGGAGGGAGAGAAAGAGAAAGGCAGGAATTCAAGTCCGCCGAAAGAAGGAGTTCACTTACCGTGGATTGACTATCGATAAACTTCAGGAACTCGACTTTGGACAATTCATTGAGATGCTGCCGTCCAGACAACGCCGTTCTTTCAAACGTGGATTAAGCAAAGAACAGGCCAAGTTAATTAACGATTCTAACCAAAGACCTGAGAAGGTCCTTCGAACACATCGTCGTGAGATGATTATTATTCCTCAATTTGTAGGAAGAAAATTCGCTGTTCACAATGGACGTGAATTTGTTGACATAGAGATAATGCCCGAAATGATTGGGCTGTATTTTGGGGAATTAGCCCCCACGAGAACCTCACCAACCCATACTGGGCCGGGAGTCGGCGCTACTAAATCGTCGAAATTCATGCCGCTGAAGTGATATTATGAAAGGTTTCTCGTTCCCATATGATCCTGAGGTACATGCTGCTGCCCGTGGTAGTGAGCTGAATATCTCGCCTAAGGCTGCCAGAGAGGTCTGCAGAGCCATAAAGGGAATGGAACTAGAAAATGCCAAGAGATATCTAGAACGTGTTATCGAAAAGAATCAGGCTGTCCCATTCATGCGTCATGACGGAAAGGTAGGTCACCGCAGAGGTAAAGGCATGTCAACCGGAAGATATCCTGTGAAGACTGCTGCTGCTATACTCAAAGTGATTGAATCTGCTGGCAACAACGGCGAGGCCAACAATATTGATGTTGAAAATTGGAGAATTCTACACATTGCCACTTCGAGAGGTACGACCTTTGAGGCCCGATTCCCAAGAGCTAGGGGAAGAGCGACGCCAAAGAGGCGTGAAAGTGCGAATGTCGAAGTCGTACTGGAGGAAGCCAAATGACGATTGTCAAGGAAATGTTGAAAGAACGTGTACGTCGAGTGCAGGTTCACAAACATGTACAAGAAAAAACTTTAAGGGCAGGATTTGGAGGACTTTCAATACAGAGGACGCCTCTAGGAACTCATGTTAGAATATCTGCTGAAAGACCGGGTTTGGTCATTGGTAGAAAAGGTAGTGAAATTCAACAACTTACTGATGATTTAGAAAGAAAATTTGGTTACGAGAATTTACAAGTGGAAGCGGGAGAAGTAACGAATTTCGCCTTGAACCCACTGATTATGTCTGCTAAAGTAGCAAACGCACTGGAAAGAGGATGGAACTACAGACGTGCTGGAAACTCCATGCTTCAACGCATAATGGATGCTGGTGCAAGAGGTTGTCAGATAACGATTGCTGGAAAGCTAACTGGTTTGAG
>CAYSOH010000088.1:2602-4190 GCA_964432625.1 uncultured archaeon | reverse complement strand
CACTTTACGATCTTTTGGATTTTGAGGAACCTAGAGTGCTTTATGTTGTATCTAGGGCAGGTTCAGAGGACCTGATATTGCAAGGTTGCAGGATAAAAGAGATTGTAGGTAGTATCTGTAGAATTTCGTATATGCGTTTTCAGGCAGCATGACAATTGCCTTAATTTAGACAGTTCAATACGCGTTGCGTGGAAGTCGTTGATGTAGCAGTTATAGGAGGCGGACCGGCAGGGTCATCTGCAGCTAGGGAAGCGGCTGAGCGCGGCCTTTCAGTTCTTCTATTTGATCATGCCCATCCTAGGCGTAAGGCTTGTGGTGGAGGTCTTCCAGTAAAGGGAATAGAGTGGATGGATGCTCCTGATAGTTCTGTAGAGTGTGAGATGTCTTCAATATCTTTTACATTAAATAAAACCAAACTTAAGATTCCAGTGAATAAGGGTAAAATGATTCGCAGAGATGACTGGGATTTCTATCTTTACAACAGAGCGAAGGAAGCTGGAGCAGGCCATGTTGTTGAAAGAGTAACATCTCTTGAATTACAAAAAGAAATATGGATGATTAATGGAAAATATAGTGCCAAGTATGTGATAGGTGCTGATGGTGTAAACGGTTTTACAAGACGTCACTTCATGGACCGAATCCCCAGAGAACACCTTTTCGCGGCAGGAGGATATTACTTAGGCATAAAACCAGAGGAGAACGAAGTTGAATTTATTCTTGGTGCCCTTCCTGGTAAAGAAGGTTATTTGTGGGTTTTTCCAAAAAGTGATCATTACAATATAGGATATTGTTTCAATGCAGGTACTCCTGGAATGAAGGAGGCCCTTCACAAGCTGATGGCAGAGAGATGGCCAGGAGAATTTGTTGGTCGAAAATGGAAGCTCTCTGAAACAGGAGAAATCATTGATTGTCAGCAATTCGGTTCAGCTATTCCATCTTATAATGACTCAAAACTTTTTGACGAACCTGTTTCTGGTGAGAACTGGGTTTTGTGCGGTGATGCTGCAGGCCATGTAAATCCTATCCATGGTGAGGGCCTAAATCATGCAGCATTGGGAGGGCGTCTAGCAGCCAAAGCGATTTCTAAAGGAGACCCTACCTTATTTGAAAAATATTGGCGTTCACACTACAGTCGAGATATGTACAGAGCAGCTAGTACAAAACATAGGATATACCGCCCCTTTTTCATGAGAATTGGATTTGCATTAGGAAAAACTCCAGCTATGTTTGGTATGCTTGCATCACTTACTAGAGGTGAATACAGTGGGAAGGCAACTAGGAATTTCTGGTTTAAATTACCATTAGCCATTATTCAGGCAACATTTATGATGAAACATAAAGAACTCAAGAATATAGCTTAGACATTCTTGGATTAGCTTTATTAAACCCGTTGGGTCGGACGGTTTCCCGAGGACACACATATCATGAAACTACCCAGAAAAATCAAGATGTACAGTCCATATGCAAAAAAACATACGGTCCATGAAGTTGAGGTAGTTAAGAAGAAAAGAGCCTCAGAATTAGCTAGAGGTCAGAGACTGTTCAGGAGAGTTACATCAGGTTATGGGGGTTTCCCAAGACCTAAGCC
>CAYSOH010000088.1:0-2502 GCA_964432625.1 uncultured archaeon | reverse complement strand
GGTAAGGCTAAGATTTTGGGCGAGGTCTTGGAGGAACTCGAGTGAGTCTTTCAGAGACACCAGAAGAAGGCGAATACATAATTGGGCGTGTTAAAGAAGTAAAGGATTTTGGTGCAAACCTAGAATTGCTTGAATATTCAGAGCAGAAAGCCTTTGTCCATATATCTGAAGTCGCATCAGGTTGGGTAAAATATATTCGTGATTTTATTCGCGAAGGTCAAATGGTTGTTGCTAAAGTTACTAAGGTAAAGAAAGGAAGCAATATCGTAGATGCCTCAGTCCGTCAAGTTTCAGGTCATAGAAAACAAGAGAAAATAAGGGCTTGGAAAAATGAACAGAAGGCAATGAAACTGTTAGAATTAGTTTCCAAGAATTCGAAAGTAAAATTATCAACTCTGGAAAGCGAGCTTCTAATCAAAGTTCGTGACACTTATGGTAGTTTGTACCTTGCGTTTGAAGCTGCTGTTACAGATGAGGTGGCATTCACTAGTCAGTGGAAGGGTAAATGGGTTGCCGATTTTGTTAAGATAGCAATTGATAATGTGACACCTCCACACGTTTCAATAGGCGGTACCTTTGATTTAGTATCATATGACTCAAAAGGAGTTGAAAAGATAAGAAAGGCATTAATGAAACCAAGAGCAGTAAATGAGGATACTACTCTTAAAATAACATCGAACGGTTCACCATCTTATAGGATTTCTGTCAAGGCTCCAAATTATAAACAAGCCGAGGATGAATTGAAGGGAGCAGTTAATGCAGTTCTGGATACACTTAAATCTGAAGGTGGAGTTGGATCTTTTGAGAGGTCCTAATGCAAACTTTGATATTTGAATGCAAGGAATGTAAAATATACACTATGAATAATACTTGTTCAGAGTGTTCCTTGCGAACTTCAAATCCTCTTCCTCCTCGCTTTTCACCTCAAGATAAATATGGTAAATACCGTAGAATGCTGAGGTCAGATTAATGGGATTTACAGAGATTATCAAGATAGAAGACATCCAGTTAAAGGATGCAATTCTTCTAGAAGGTCTTCCAGGGGTTGGTAATGTTGGAAAATTGGCAGCAACCCACCTCATTGAAGAGCTCAAGGCTAAGAAATGTATGGAGATTTATTCATCACACTTTCCTCCACAAGTACTTATTGATGACGATGGTATAGTAACACTAGTCAACAACGAATTGTATTATTATAATGGGTCAGGTAAAACAAGAGATTTATTATTTTTAGTTGGAGAGTACCAAGGCATGGATTCCTCGGGACAATATGATTTATGTACACAACTTGTTGATTTAGTAAAGGACATAGGTGTCACTACTATCTACACTCTAGGAGGTTATGGTTTGGGAAAACTTGTTCCAGAACCACGAGTTCTGGGTGCAGCCACTTCAGAAGAAATAGTGGCGTCATTCAAGTCGGCAGGTGTAGAATTTATGGAAGGTGAACCAGGATCAGGCATAGTAGGCGCATCAGGCTTGTTGCTTGGTTTAGGTAAACTTCAAGGCATTCAGGGAGGCTGTTTAATGGGTGAGACCAGTGGATATATGGTAGATCCAAAATCGGCCAGTGTAGTACTTAAGTCGCTTCAAAAACTATTGAACATCAAAATAGACTTGTCAGAACTTGAACAAAGAGCTAAGCAAGTAGATTCGATTACTAGTCAACTCAAGGAAATGGAGACTGGTGAATCAGAAGATAGACCTGACGTAAATTATATTGGATGATTAAGCTGAGTTTCGACTCTGTAAATTGAATAGTACCAATCCATCTTTTGCATCAACACCAGCTAATTCTTGATAATTATATCCAAGAGATTCTGAACCACCTTCTCTATCAATAAAATAGGCATAGCTCCCAGCAGTATCAACGTCAATATTATCAGAGTAATCATTTGGATTCAAGTTTCCTTGGCTTAGATCTGTAATGATATTAATCAAATTTAAACTGCCGACATTCACTATAGAAGTCGGAGAAGCAAGACTCTGTTTTGAAACTAGATTCTGACCCAATATAAGTTTCACTTGCGAGTAATCGATAACTTTAGTTTGATCGTTAACTGCCCAACTAGCTATCTCATCAAAATCAGTCATAACTTCCTCAGCTGAACATATAGTCAGTGGTTTGGGTATATCTTCCATAGTCATTATTGGGTTATTAATAGAATCAACTTCTCCAGAGACTTCGCTATTATTATATCTCATAACCCATCCATCTACATTTTGTTCTTGCTCGTCCCTATGTGCCATTGTAAAATTCCATTTTCCAACATTCTTTCCAGTATAGTTCGCTTCAATCACAAAGGCTCTTTCATCATACTCTGAGTTTGGCCGTTCATATTTTTCCAATTGCTTATTTAGATAATCATCAAATTCAGATATTTCGTCTCTCCCTCTTTGAATTCCAGTCTGTAAATTAAAATCAGCAGATATTCCACATTCATGCTCGGCAGTTCCATTGCCAAGAGCCGGTGCACCATTAATCCAATCATCAAATTCCCC
>CAYSOH010000087.1:0-4237 GCA_964432625.1 uncultured archaeon | reverse complement strand
ACCACATTCGGGGCACTCGATAGAGGTCATTTCATTTTGTGGTTTGAACATCACATTGTTATTCTCAAATGAAACCCCGGGCCCGCTTAAAGAGGGAATTGAAGGCATTGATGACGATTTCTGGCCATACTGATATTCATTTTGGTAAGACGATGTATTGGAAGTTCCACTATTCAAAATTTCGGGACTGCTATAGGCTGCAATCCCTAAAATTCCAGATAATAATACCAAAACAAATGCGATATCAGGGCGCCAAGAAACTGCTCGTTCTATTCCGTCCTCCTCCTTGCGATCACTACCGGCTAAAGAGGTGTCAGCATCTAAATCATAATAATCTTCTATTATTTCAAATATTGCGGCATCGTCCTCTAAAGCTTCGGGAAAGGATAAAGCAAACATTCCCACGGCTAACAAACCAGCACCGCCCATCACCAGACAGGCCATTGCTCCCTTTTCACCATCACCTTGACTAAGAAAGAAAAGGGCAGCAAAGCCTGCTAGAACAACTACATACAACAAATTTTGTATTTTATCAACCATCAAACTAGACAATTCTTTACATTCTACAAAATCTCCATTATTATTAACTGTACAATCATCGTCGTCATAATCTGTATTGTAATCCTCCTCTTCATCAGAAATAGAACTATCCTGATAATCATAAGCAAGATCTGATTTAGTTTCAGTAAGGTAAAATTTGTCAATACCTGTGTAAGTTCCAACATCATCGGTTTCAACTTCTACTTTGAGCACGAACCAAGAACCCAGCATATCCCCACCATACATAGATGCCAAAACCAGAACTAGGGAACCGACAATCAGATTCCTAACACCCTCATTCATGATTTAACAAATAGTGCGTCACTAATAAATCTATCACTTCAAGAAGACTCTGTTGTAGGACATATCCTTAACTATCTTTAAGCAATTTAATCAGTGAATCTACATTTGGTAATTCAATTACTGCTAAAATTCTCTCCTTATCCAAATATTCTCCTAAATTTTCACACATAGTCTGGACTCTTTGTTCTTCTAATTTTGCAAAACCACTTATTCTTCTTATTGAATTCTCCATATTCATTGCTATCTCTTCTGGAGTGTTACCTTCTATTCCTTTCTTCACCATGCTCTTTTCCAGACGTCCTCGAGACATAGTGTTCCAGAAGGAAACATTCGTGGTATAAGATTCAGTGAACAATTCTTCGTCCATATCTATCCCAACAACTTCAATATTCTTAGAATCAGCGATTTTTATGGCTGTACTAAATGAAGGGGGAGGTAATCGAACAGAATTATCTCCCAGAAGCTTGCGTAAACTAAGCCCGTATACCTCATCCCATCCAGACATATCATATGGTTCTCCATCCCAATCTCTGGTACCTGAAATCTCTTCAGGGCCAATGCTCAACGCAACTAATTCTGGTTTGAAAGAATTTATCTCATCCTCTACTATTTGTGACTCCGAGACTAGGCCTTTGACTGTAGGTAAAATCCTGATTTGCGTCTTGCCGACAGTAAGTGATTGGGGCTCCATCGTTGAATGTGAGAGAGATGGGTACTAAAAACTCAAAGGTTTACAGGTATGTTGCGCAAAACAGGACTTACAAAGAACTTCTGAACAGGTCTTACAGTTAGTTGTTGCTAAGCTTCCACATTGCTTGCAATTACCAGCTATCACTCAATCTCCTTGGAATCCATAAAACTCAGGATTTTGCAAAGTAGGTAATGCACTCTTCTTAATCAATATACTACGAATTGACCAAAGATCCACAAAAACACGATATTTGGTTGTCATATCAAGGTAATCTACACCCGAAGAGCCCCCAGTACCAACACGGCGTCCTATAACTCTCTCTACCGTTCTAGCATGTGAACTACGCCACAAAACCATCGCCTCCTCTAGTTCAACTAAGGTCGATATCAATTTCCTAGGCCATGACAGTAATGGTAATTCCCTATATGATTCAATGAAAAGAAGACCTGCGCGCCCTCTGTGAACCTTGCCATTTGGTTTTAGAAAATCTTCAGCTCCTGAAGCTGTGTCTGGATACAATGATTTGTGACTTTCAAGGAATGATTTTACAAATTCAGATACTGTAGAAGAATCTGATGAGGAATCTGGTACGGAACCCTGAATAGGAGTTCGCTGAAGCCATCCACAAACAACATCATACAATGACCTTTTTTCCTTGAAAGACTCCCAGGCTTTACCACTGACTGGTTTACCATCGATCCATATTTCCCCCATCAAAGCCTCCATGATTCTCATTTGGGCTGACTCAAAACCGGAAGCTCGACCTAATTTATCTCTGAAATTCAGAAAATCCTGTGGCTCTAGTGTCTCAACCACCTTCCATTGTTGCGCCATGAGTCTGAAGGTCTCTATCACTCGTTCCATATGATGAACTGCTTGTGGTATCCTAGCCTCTTCAACGTAATCACTGTCCAATATATCTCTAGTACATCTTAACTCGCTGATGATCAGTTTAAACCAAAGCTCAAAATTCTGATGGACTAAGATGAAATGCAGCTCATCATTGCTAAGTTTGCTTTCATCATCGTCAACACCTGTCTGTAATTTGAGTAATTCCTCTATCTTGAGATACTCTCCGTATGTAGGAGACATGAAAGGCTAAGAGGATTGCATATTATATCGACTGCGTTTAGGGCATTATGCTTGTCTGGGCGCATGGATTGTGGGGAAGTCCCAACGGTAGCAAGGTAACTGCTATCCGTGAAAGTGGAATTGATGTCATATCTCCAGACTTCAATGAGATGGAATTGATAGACCGAGTGGAACTGTTGGAAAAAACCATAGAAATTGGAGGCATTGTTCTTGCTGGATCCAGCTGGGGAGGTCTAGCGTCTGCATTAACTGCACAGCGAAAACCTGAGAAACTCAAAGGTTTGCTGTTACTCGCTCCCGCATTACATTATCCAGAACCACCAAACGATGATCCTGAGAAATTAAAAGCGCCTGATGGACTACCCGTAACTATTATTCACGCCACAAATGACGATATTGTACCGATTAGTGCTAGTAAAGACTACATCAAAAGATCTGAAAACAATGTAAAACTAATCGAAGTGGAAGACAGTCACGTTCTGGAGAATTCCATTGAATTGATAATCTCTGAAGCCAATAAATTGCTTAACTGCTGAAATCCTTTACCTTTTCAACTAAGTCCATTCTCCTCAATCTCCAAATTCCATAGGGAGTTATAGCTAGAGATATTATCAGAACTGTAGCAATCAGGAAGATAACTACATCAAGACTGGGAACTACAGTGATATAGAAAGCCCATGAAGAAAATACGCTCGCTAAATAAACAGTACCAAGATAAGCAAAGATAGCGCCAAACGTACCACCAACTAGGCCAATAGCAAAATTTTCACCGATAATCATCGAACCCAAACGATTCGTCGATGCTCCAAGAACTCTCAAGGTTGATAATTCTAAATCCCTCTCTGCAAGGTTCATTACTAATGTATTGAACAGAACTGCAGCTGCAACTAGAATCCCAAGAAATATGAAAACTTCAAGGAATTGTGATTGTTGTTCCAGAAGCTTTTCAGTACCGGAAAGAAGATTTTGTTTTTCAACAACTCCTTGTGAAACGTCTGCCAGATTGCCATCAACTGAACCTCCTTCCTCTAATCTGATATACACTGATGTCGCTTCTATTCCTATATCATTCTCTAAGAAAGTGCGATGGAAATAGATAGTCCGAGAAATTTCTCCACGCGTTGTGCCAACAAGTTCAACTTCAATCTCCATAGTTCCAAGTTTCACTGTTCGCTTTTCATTCAAATCCCAATCAAGTAAGGCTGCCGTCCCCTCGTCTGCTAAAATTTGAGCTGTAGCTGTTTCCTTAGCTGGAAGTTCTCCATCAACTAGATTAACCAAACGCATGGCTGAACCATCTGTAGCAAATTTTTCTAGGCCTACTGCAGTAAAGGGTTTCGCCTTCCCTTCATCGTCCTCAATCGTTCCAAAAGGATATTCTATAACTAACTCATACGTTGCATTGTTATCGTTCGACCAAGTGATTATCCCCTCGGGTCCACCTTCAGGAATGAGTGCCTGAGCGTCCCACTGCTGACCTTCCTCCAAATTATCCACTAAAATATCAGTCATGGAACCTGCAAACATTAGCACTGAACCGTAAATCACCATAGACAAACCAACAGCTAAGAAAGTCAGACTCAAACGAATAGGCTTACGCAGACTTGAACG
>CAYSOH010000086.1:0-4275 GCA_964432625.1 uncultured archaeon | reverse complement strand
GTCTGGTACGTACTGAGTGTGAGAAGGGGAGCAATCTAGAGGAGAAGATAATTCATATTGAAAGGGATTTGTATGTTCTGATGGCCGAGCTGGCAACAGATCCTGAAAAACATCACAAATTAGAATCTGGGAAAAACAAGGTTAGTGATGAAATGGTAACTTTCTTGGAAGAGTTTATAGACGAAATAACGAATAGTTTTGAGCTGCCTAAGGAATTCGTATTACCTGGACAGAACAGAATTTCCGCTTTGCTTGATGTATCCCGTACTGTAGTCAGAAGGGCTGAACGTCGAACTATATCATGTGAGATCAAAGATTCCTTAGCAGTTTCTTATCTCAATCGACTTTCAGATCTTCTCTGGGTAATGGCTCGTTGGCAGGAAGGCGAATCTATTACTTCACGTTCAGTAAAATGAAAATCCCAGATCACCTCCGGCCACCTCTTGTGGAGCAATTAGCGGACCAATCTGATTCAGATGATTATATTGTAATGCGTGGCTCAGCTTTGGGTCATGGACTCTTGGGAGAAGACAAGAAACGTGATGAATTTATAATGAATTCACTGAAAACTCCTGAACCGGAATTAGAAGGTAATGAATTAGCAAGGGAATTACAGGCAAGAGCAGCTGGCTTGGTTTTGTTGGACAAAGATGCAAATGAATTGTTAGATAGAGCCAAAGAAATCTTCGAATCCGAATTGGAGAAGGCATTACCTGAGCTTCCAGACGATCTTGAGATAGATATAGCGACTGAACCGCTGAAGAAGGCTAGGCAGGCTCGGAGTGGACTGATGGAGAATGCTTTTTTGCGAAAAGAATGGGATGCCTGCGTCCGAGAAGCTGAGCACGGTCGTTCGATAATACCTGATTATCTGTTGTATCAACCTCACCGTGAAGGTTATCCTATAGAATTTGTCGCAAAAGGAATGCTGGAAAACGACAAGGATTTGGTGTCTAAAGGCATAGAGATGCAAGAGGAATTCCTGCAGTATGTTATTGAAGTAGGATATCTCAGACCTTGGGAGGAACTCTATTTTGTATCATATGTTATATCGGTGATTTCTAGAAGCTTTCTTTCTGCCGAACACTAAAACATTTTATATACTATCCAGCAGGTCTTGAATTCCCAGGGAGAATACTATGTACTCCACAATTTCTACAAGAAGCAAGCAGGTCCTAGTGTGGGCCCTCATGTTCGTTCTCGTTTTGAGTGTGTTTCCAACAACCGTCGCAGATGAATCTGACGATGAGTGGTTCTACGACATAGAAGGATCTGTGACCGATGAGGATGGAGATGGTAATGATGATACAATTGAAATAGGATATGATCCTGATACCACTTGTGATTGTAACATAACCATAACCGTCTATGTTGATATTTATGATGAGGACGGGTATGTTGGATATATCTATGAAGACCATACGATTTACAATGGAGAGTATGACTGGTTAAGTCAGGACTGGACTGCAGAATACAGCGGTACTTTTGATTTTTATGTAGAAATGTATGATGAATGGGGTAATTTTGAGGATAGCTGGAATACAACAGACATTGAATTAGAACCGATGTCAGGCTCATCTGATGAGACGATAAATGTAGGCAACTGGGTCCATGATAGTGATTATGATGACATCTATAATGATATTGAGTTTATAGCAAATATCAAGGATGATGGCGTCGAAGATGTAGAAGTGAATGTAGAGTACTTTAATGGAGTAATTTGGACATACTATACCAACGGAACAACTGATGAAGATGGCATCTTCATGGTCAAGAACGCAACAACTGGAGAGTATCGTTATACTGCAGAGTATGATGATGAGGATCTCGAGGAAGAAACTGTTTCCTACACAGAAGTAGACACAGTCACTAACCTAAGCCATGACATAGTTCTTCTCGACCTAGACGATGCAGGAGATTATGATGACATTGGCGCTATACTCTTTGAGGACGATGATACTAGTGATGAAGGTTACGTAGAGGTATATGATGAGGATGGTGATTTGTATGATTCAGGTAATACAGATACGGATTGGTATGGATACACAATTTATGCATTGTATGATGTTGAGAAAGGTAACTACACGTATGATTTCTATTATGAAGAGGATGGCGAATTGCTACAAAGTGGATGGTTGCATTCCTATGGAAGCACCAGCACCAACTATGATGAATGGTTCGAGGACTGGAATTATAGTACAAATGATACAAACGGCGATGGTGAAGCCAATAGCATTGTAGTGAAATATGATCCAAATACTGAATGTAATTGTACAGTTGAAATAGAAGTCGATTTCTCAGTATATAACAATGATACTGGAGATTGGGAAGGCGGCGACTATTACAGCCATGAGATAAGCGGTACAGAAGTAGATTCATTCGAGACAGATGAGTGGTCACCAGACACGGATGGAAATTTTACTTTTGAATTTGCTTTGTATGATGAGAACTGGAACTACGAGGATTCTTTCAATTTTACAGTTTATCTAGAGTGTGATGATGAAAACGGTGACTGTGATGAAGACGAATGGTTTGAAGATTGGGATTACGATACCGAGAGTACGGATGATGACAATCTGGATGATACGATAAACATCGATTATAATCCAGACACGGACTGTGACTGTGACGTGGGCGTTTATGTTTACATGGATGTTTATGAGAACGCTTCAGGAGATTGGGTAGATTATACAGATTCCCAATATCATGAAATCAATGGTACTGAGGAAGAATACTTTACCCATTCATGGACTTCGGCTAATAGCACGTCCTATGATTTCTACGTTTACATGTATGATGATAACTACAATTTTGAAGATTCATTCTGGGTGTACAACGTTTATCTATACCAGAAGAGCGGAGCAGGCGGACCTGGTGATGATGATGAATA
The DNA here is from genome assembly GCA_964432625.1 of uncultured archaeon. Classification (GTDB taxonomy): domain Archaea; phylum Thermoplasmatota; class Poseidoniia; order MGIII; family CG-Epi1; genus CG-Epi1. The sequence continues at coordinate 1,385 of CAYSOH010000086.1, read as the reverse complement.
CTTTGACTGGATTTATGAATATGTCTACGATAATGACGACGACGGATACAATGACACCGTTGAATTAGATTATGATCCAGATACAACATGTGAATGTAACATAACCGTAACGCTCTACATTGATGTCTATGACAATGAGACTGGAGCTTGGGTCAATGGTAGTGAAGAAGACTATACCATTTACAGCGATGATGATGATTACTGGTATCAGTATTGGTCACCCGAATACAATGGAACCTTTGATTTCTATGTCGAACTTTACGATGAGGATGAGAATCTAGAGGACGAGAGGGAATATCTTGGAGTTGAACTTCACGCCAGATCAAGCGGTGGTGGAGGCGGTGACGAAGACTATGATGAATACTTCTATGAGTGGGATTATGATGTAGAACCTTCTGATAAGATTACCATAGGCTACGATCCAGATACTGAGTGTGACTGTGAAATGGAAATAAACGTCTATGTGGATGTTTATGAGAGTGATTCAGGAGATTGGATAGATTATGTATACGCTAATCATACCATATATAATGGATATAGTGATTGGTTCACACAGGACTGGACATCTTGGAATGATGGCTACTACGACTTCAATGTTTCTATGTATGACGAAGACTGGAATTACGAAGATCAATTCTGGATATACGATGTATACCTAAGTTCTGATGATGGTGGTGGAGGCAATGGAACTGGTGATGACAATGATGTTGGACATGCTGGTGTAATCGATGATTGGGACGAAGATGACTACGTTAATGATTACATTGGTTACGTTATAGAGGATGACGAGTTCAAGGAAGATGCATATTTCGAAGTTTATGATGAAGATTGGAGTTTAGTCGACAGTGGCAACCCTAACTACTACGATGTTCTTTTTGTTTCTTATAATTTGACTGAAGGAATATATTATGGATTTGTTTACTATGAAGAGGGAGACTCAGATTATCTTCAGGCCAGTGAATTCTACTCATATGGCAATTCCACTGTTTTCGACATCGTCAATGTGGATAATGCTGTAATTGATGAGGATGAGTATGCAGTCTACGATGATGTAGGCTTCATAGCACACAAAGGCTCTATAGATGACGATACAGGTACTAGAGTCGAAGGAGTAGAAATTGATATCTACAAGTATGACGAAACATCTGGTGATTGGGACTATCATACTAGTTTGGTTACTGATGAGAATGGGGAGGCTTGGATTTACAACGAGACCTGCGGTGAGTACGAATGGCATTCATCAGAATCCACAGGTGAAGTGGATGGCTACTATAGCGTCTTGACTTGCGGTGACGACACTGGCAGCGGTGGCGGTGATGAAGACTATGACGAATGGTTCTATGATTGGGATTACTACGGCACATATGATGAGAATGATGAGCACC
>CAYSOH010000085.1:0-4280 GCA_964432625.1 uncultured archaeon | reverse complement strand
ACCAGTTTGGAAGGATAATGGCAGGAGTCTTGCGTCACTTCCCGGACAAATTTGATCTTGAGATGGACAAGCAAGGCTGGGTGGAAGCATCTGAATTTGTTGAAGCAGTAAAGTCACAGAGACGTCATTTTCATTACTTAGAAACTAAGCATTTACAAGCAGTAGTAGAAACAGATCCAAAGGGTCGTTATCAATTGAAGAACGGACGGCTGAGAGCAACATATGCCCACACTCTCGATTTGGAATTGGACTTACCTACTGACCAGAATCCAGAGCATCTCTATTTCGCTTGTTCTAAGGAAGATTCAGAGGAGTATCTGGAACATGGATTGTATCCTGGAGATAGAAATATGGTTCATCTTTCTAGTACCAGATTGAATGCTTTAGAAGCTGGCCGCCATATAATTGGAAAGCCGGTGGTATTGTTAGCCGATGTTAGAACTGCTGAAGAGGCCGATTGTGTAATAATGAAAGCGGGAACAACAGTATATTTATCAAAAGAAATATCTGGAGCATTTCTCAAAAAACTTCCTGACAGTACATAATTATCATGGAACACGAAGGGCAGAATCTGAAACGAAGGTCCGTTTCTCGAGTACTGATTAGTGTTAGCGACAAATCAGGAATTGTGGAATTTGCTAAAATACTTGGTGAAAGAGATATAGAGATAATTTCTACAGGGGGGACATTTAGAGAATTATCAGAAAATGGAATCATGGCAATTCCAATCGAGAAAATCACGAATTTCCCAGAAATGATGGGAGGTCGTGTTAAGACCCTGCATCCAATCATTTTTGGAGGCATTTTAGCTCAAGACTCTGACAAGTCTGAAGCCGATAGTCACAATATTCAGTTAATAGATATGGTAGTTTGCAATTTATATCCCTTCAAGGAAGCAGCCACCAAAGGAGTATCTTCTGAAGAATTGATTGAGCAGATAGATATTGGAGGCCCAAGTCTTCTTCGAGCAGCTTCAAAAAATCATGAAAGAGTTGCAGTCGTAACAGATCCATCAGATTACGATTGGATTTCCAGAGAAATTGAGGCCGGAGGTTCAAACTTGGAACAACGTCGACAATTGGCCTTGAAGGCATTCAGGCATACTGCAGAATATGACACAATGATTCAGAATGAGTTGAGTTTAAGGTTTGATGAGGAAGACTTACCTTCATCACTTCACATTACAGGTATTGGTAGTCCTCCTCTGAGATACGGAGAAAATCCACATCAGTCATCTATTTTCTATACAGATCCCTTGTTTGATGGAGCATGTGTTTCTAATTCAGAACAACTTCAAGGCAAGGAATTGAGCTATAATAATTTACTAGATTTTGATGCTGCATTAGCAATAGCAATGGAATTCGATAAACCGACTGCAGTGATTGTTAAACATAACAATCCTTGTGGAGCAGCAAGCGACGAGGATTTAGTAAAAGCTTATGATTTAGCCATCAAAACAGACCCTGAAAGTTCTTTTGGAGGAATCGTATCATTCAATCGTGAAGTCGATAAAAAATTGGCAGAATCCGTCACGTCGGCATTTAAGGAAGGCGTCATAGCCCCTTCTTACACTAATTCAGCACTTTCAGTCCTATCCAATAAAGAGAATCTTCGCGTTTTAGAGACAGGTCCACTTTCAGATTATCAAAGGACCCCCTCACTTCGTTCGATTGATGGGGGATGGTTGTTTCAAGAAGCTGACAACGTTTCGATTGATTTATCTGAATGTAAGGCAGTTACTGAACGAGAACCAACTTCTGATGAAATGGAAGGTTTACAATTTGGATGGAATATAGTCAAGCATGTCAAAAGTAATGCTATTGTTTTTACTCAACGGCAAAGAACAGTAGGAATTGGTGCAGGCCAGATGTCTCGTATAGATTCAGTTAGGATTGCAGCTTCCAAATCTATACCAGATGCTGAGAATACAGTTATGGCATCAGATGCATTTTTTCCTTTTAGGGATGGCCTTGATGAAGCAGTAAAATCTGGCGTGACTGCAGTTGTTCAACCAGGTGGATCAGTTCGAGACCAAGAAGTAATTGATGCGGCAAATGATAACAATATTGCTATGATTTTCACTGGAGTTCGACACTTTAAGCATTGATGGACGAGCTCTGGATATACTGTGATATGTGCGAGGAGGAAAGTCCTCATGAAGTTCTCAAGAGCAGGACTTCTAGCAAGCGTGGTTTTAGTTTTCAAGGGATTGTTAAATGCAATGAATGTGGCTTACAGGGTCACGCTGAAATCAAAGAAGAACTTCCTATTTCCTTGAAGTTACGTATATCTGATGACAATCAAACTGTGAATGGGAATTTAGATGTGGATAGAGGTGTCCTTCTGAAAGTCGGTCAAGCACGCCCTCATCCAGACGGCCTTATTGTTATAACAAGTCTTGAACTCACAAACAAGCGACCCACAGAAGCCTTCTCACAAGAGGTGCCTATTGTCTGGGCTAAAAGGGCAACCCATGCTAAGGTTCGTTTTGCAATTCATGAAGGAGAGTCAACATTTTCATTGAAAAAGGAATTTGACTCAGAAGAGGAATTTTATGTTGGGATGCGCTTAAAACTTCAGGGAAAAGGTGCTAAAGTGAAGGCAATAAATTTATTTGGTGGCAAATCTGTAAAAACCGCACATGCAATGGAAATTACAAGGGTGACCTGCGTCTATGAAAGAAAGTGAAAAGGAAGGAGTAATAGAATCATTGGACGATGAACAATCAGAAAGTGTAGATTCTGATGATGAGGTCATAGAAAGTGAAAAAGACGAAGTAATACAAGTTTCGGATGATGAAGAACCAGAAAGTGCAGATTCTGATGATGAGGTCATAGATTTTGTACCAGAGGATAAGTCCAAACCCGAATTCATTTCTCAAATGGATATTCTACGGATACTGCTTTCGAAAGAAACACTATATCATGTGATGGTTCTTTTTGCCCTGTTAGTCCTGTTTGGAATCCTTAGCTTCACTAAATCCGATATGGCAAGCAAACTGATTATATCTTTGGGTTACGGAGTCACTTTTGGTTATTTCTTCACAGCCAGTTTAAGTAAGTTCGAGGGCTTCAAAAAATTGTCAAGAACTAGAGACTTGTCAAGTTTAATCATACCCAGTCTAATATCAACCTTTTTTGCAGTGTTTGTTTGGCTTGGTATACACCATAGTGTTTATGAAGAGAATGTTGAAAGATTCCTAAGTTTTGGTCTAATATTCATATTCATAATATGGCAATTTGCACAAGCTTGGTGGATGCGAATACCGTTTCGAGAATTTGCATTGAGGCGGATGGCCGGCTATTCTGATGATGGGACGTCTCAATTTGGCCTATTGAGCAACATACTTTCACCAGTCATGTGGGGCATAATCGGCTTTCTAATTTTTTCGTTTGTCGCACAAAATGTATCTCAATTCACAGATAATTTTGACACCACATTCATTATTTTCTGGTTTGTTATGATTCTTTTGATGGGATTTCCTGCGTTCTATCTTCTTAGACAAATGCATGGAGATTTTTGGTATAACCCCAAAGTCGCAAGTTTTTCAGCCTATTTTTCCATAGGTTATTGGGGGTTTTTGGCATATCATGCAGGCGTACTACTGTATTCGATGTACAACAATCCTAGTTTTGTTTTCGATTTAGTGTTTATGGTCATAACGATTGTTTTGGTAATATATTCTCTTTCATTTCAAGCTCTTCGCACAGAAGTTCGACGTCAGCATCTAAAGGATACCAATCATTACATAGGGAAGGCAGGATATTTCATTAGCAAAGACAATGTTATATTTTATGCCATTTCTTTTACAGCAGCCTATGGCGCAAGTAACTTTTTCCTAGCGAACGCAGACACATCCTTAATTGGAGGGATTCAAGGCGTCTCTAGGATTTCTCACTTGATTGTAATTATTAGTGGAATTATAGTAATTTTGATAGTGAATTATAACTTGCTAACAGGAAGAGGACTGATATCAGAAGGATTTCTTGAGTCGATGCGTACCCCAAAGGATAATTAGTATATCCAAATTGAGAAATCAATGTATTTGTTAGAAATCCTAACTTTAGGTGCAGCAAAAGATCCTGAATTAGCACCTCATGCATATCTTTTCTATCTTCTAGTCTGGACTTTTTTTGTAGGATTATTTGTTTTGTTTATATTCCCAATAATAGGTAAAACTTTAGGATTTATAGTAATAACATTGTTGATATTTCTTTTTGTAGGCATGGTTTCGTATTTTCATAAAAGAGATATTTTCGCAGACTAGTATCTTATCTCAG
>CAYSOH010000084.1:0-4324 GCA_964432625.1 uncultured archaeon | reverse complement strand
TTGTAGACAGTGATGATAGTAGTGGACTAATAGATGCTGAAATGAGTCCTGGCCATACAATAGAGGGTGTATTGTTTGAGGATTTGAATGGTGATGGTGTGCTTGACCCTGAAGCGGGTGAAAAAGGATTTGGAGACAAATCTGTAGTTTTTGATTCTGGGACTGGCAGTGTTGAGTTAATGACTGGCTTTGGTGGAATATACGACGTTGTTCTGCCTGAAGGAGACTATGGAATATTTTCTCAAGCTTATCTTGATGAAGGACAAAATCTAGTTGCATTGAAGAGTCTTCAGGTTGATCGAAGTAAAACCGACGTTTACCTACCTGCAACTGCTGGATATGATGTGGCAGTTATATTGTACGAAGAACACATGGATGAAATCTTTACCTTGTCTGGATATGTAAAATTCAGTTCTGCTTCTGGCTGGAATAATTTCTGGGCTACGCAACAAATAAGCCTGATACCATTGCCTGCTGGTGATTACAATGTGGAAATCAGTAAATTTGGATATGCGCTAGAGAATACTTACTATGGTCCAGAAGATCAAAAAGAAGAAACTGACAAACTAAGACTTTATCAATTGGAAGAATTCTTGATTGAAGTAAAAAGAATACCCGTTACTGCCACAGGTAGACTAGTACATGATGGCGTTGGATTGTCGAACGCTGAACTTTCATTCTCTCCAACATTAAACCCATTATACAACCTGACTTTTGAAACTGGAGATGGTGGATATTTTGAGATTGATTTGCCGCCTGAGAATTACATGTATACATTCTCATACGAAGGTGAAGAAGGTGAAAGATATTTGGTGCATGGTCAGATGCAGATACCTATAGGATCCGAAGCTGTCAATATGGGTGATGTAGAGACTGAACTAACATACAGGGTGTCTGGTGTAACGGAATTAGATGGGATACCAAAGGCTGGTATGGTTATCTTTACTCCTGTTGATGATTTAACTAATGCGACTACAGTTGACTCTAACACCTTCGATGGTTACACTGCATACTTGGAACCTGGAGATTATTATGTAACGTTCCAAGATGGACAAGCAAGTAACCACTTGAGTTTTGGCGGGTTGCTAGAACTTGACATACCTAAAGCATTCAATCTTAATCTGAAAGACGAAGGATCTATAAGAGGAGATATAACATCTGATGCAGATAATTCAGTGATTAATGATATTCCCGTAACAATTCAATTCATATCTGATGAAGGAGTTGCGTTTGTGACTGTGTCAAATAACGGAATGTTTGGTGAGGACGACGGAAATTATGGTAAATTTGATCTACCTTATGGAACTTATGACATACTAGTAGAGGAAGAAGGTTATGAGACCTTCACAGGTAGTGTAGAGATTAACGGCCAGGAAAGCTACTATGATGAGATTGTTCTGGTACCTAAATTAGTCAACATAACTTTGGAAATGACATATCAGAACGCAACGGGCAGCATTGTTCCATTGACGGGAGCAACGGTTGTCTTTACCTCTAACAGTGGTGGTCCTTTTGCGCACGTTACTGATGAAGATGGAAAGATTGTAATCAATGGAATGGTGCCCAAGACCTATGAGATTGAAATCGATGAAACCCAAAATGATGGAGCTGACCAATTCAAACTGCCAAAACAGAGCATGTATGTGAAGGCTGGTAAAGGGGATCAGCTTTTCAAACGTGGAACTGGAAGCGAATATCCAGATCTTACTTGGAAGGTCAGAGTCTCTGGGACAATATTCTATGATCGTGATTTTGACGGTGAAGCTGACGCAAACGAACTTCTGCCTGATTCGGAATTCGAAGTCTGGGGGATAGACGGTAAAGACATGGAAGCGAGTGCCTCTTCTGATATCGATGGTAGCTATGAAATTTATTTGAGTACTGGAACTTATAAGACATGGACTTATACAACAGAAGGTACTAGCTATATTGACATAGGAGACCTAAAACTAGATGAGGCTGTAAGTCTTGATTGGTCTCTTACAAGAGGTGTAAATTACAATACTGCCTATATCTCGTCTGAGACAGCTGAATTTGTTGATTTTGGTAAAATAGATATTGAAGGGGCGAACTTTAGTTTTGAGATTGAACTAGAGGATGGAGAAATCAATATTCTTCTACCTGTTGGAACGTATAATTTCAGTGCAGAATATCAAGATCTTTCAGGCAGTGATGATTACATCTATAATCTGGATGAGAGTATCAATATAACTGATAGTATGGATGGTGTTGCTCAAACTGAAGTTATTGAGAAGAAATTAATGAGAGGAATAGAAGTTTCCTTAGATAAGACTGAACAGGAGATCCCAGTCGGTCAGGCTGCAATCTTCACTTTTGAGGTCACTGGAATTGGAGAAATGAATACAATCTTTGAGACTAACATAGAAAATGTACCTGCAAACTGGACTGCGGTATTTGAGCCGAATAAAGTGAGTGTGGCCAATGGTACTCAAGTAGAGACAGTACTATCTATTACCCCTAATGAAGGCGTTGTGCCTAAGGTTTGGGAATTCTTCTTTGTTGACATTTCATGGTCTGATGGCAATGATAACAATTATGTTGATGATATAACTCATTCATTCACTCTCACTGTTACACCGATTGAACAACCTGATCCTGATTTTGAGATAAGTGAATTGACGTGGAATCCAGAGGCTCCTTCAGCTGGTGATGATGTTATTCTATCTGCTACAGTAAGCGATTTGGTAAACCACTCTGGTTCACATTACGTTCCTGTAGCATTCTATGCTGATGGTGAAGCAATAAACATGACTACTGCTTATTTCGATGGTAGCGGTAATGATGTCACCGTTAATGCAACCTGGACGTCTACTGCAGGAAGTCATGCATTGAGAGTTGTAGTAGATCCTGAGAATGCAATTGATGAAGCTGATGCAGAAAACAATGAACGATTCATCAGCATCTCTGTGGAAGCCGCTGAAGAAGAAGAAACGAATACAACATTGAGGATGGCTGCTCTGGTAGTTGTTGCACTGGTTGCTGGATTGGCATACGTCAGCTACCGTTCCAGACGTTAATGGCTTAAATTCTGCTTAAGGCGCTCGTAACAATCACTTAGTATATTGACTCATAAAGTCCCAAGCTATTTGAGTTGAGTCTACCAATCCTTGCGTACCTGGAAAGAATGGAGATCCTGGATAATCATCAGAATAAGGATTGTGCATTGCTGCATAAATCGTTACTAATTGAACTTCAGTGCCATTTTCACAATCTGAAAAGCCTTGTATTGAATACAAAGCATTGGGTTCATTAGTATCTGAAAGTGTGCCACTACAACCATTCATTTCTTTCCAAGCATATAGATTTTGAATCGCGCCACTACTTGCCAAAGGATTTGAAAAAAAATCGCCTTCCAGAATGCTATTTGGAGCTGCTGTAGTATATGGTACAATAGTGTCTAAAAATCCATGTATTTCCATAACTGGAATTGGTGAATAACTACTATCGGGCGGTTGCAAGAGATAGAAAGACATGCAACCTATTGCTGCAAAAATATCACTAGCCTCATTAGCTAATCTTTGAGACATTGCACAACCATTAGACCAGCCCGTTGCATAGATTCTAGTTGTGTCAATATTATCATACTTTATCACAATATCAATCATGTTAAGAAGAAATCCAACATCATCTCTATTTTCTGCATTTGATTCACCACAACACCAGCCCGCATTCCAAGATTGTTCATCGCCTAAACCATCTGGATAAATTACTATTGCACCATACTGGTCAGCAATCTCATCAAAATCGGACATCTCTCTCTGCTCCGTTGAATTAGAACTGTAGCCATGCATATCTACTATCAATGGGACTGATTGATTTGAATCTAAATTATCTGGTTCATGTGTCTGCCAGCACCTCTGCTCAGAATTGTGATCTATGCATTTGTAAATTCCAATAATTTCATAAGGTAAGGACTGTTCTTCGTTTTGATCTTCTGTACTATTGTTGTTTGTTTGATTATTTGAAGGAGCTGTTGTTTCTTCTTCAATTATTTCTTCTTGAACTATAAGTTCCTCTATAGAAGATTCGTCTTCTTCATAAATATAAGTAAAATAAGCATAAGAACCTGATGTCGTCAAAACAAGAAAACTTGCAATTAATAAAAGACTGATTTTCTTCATACTTACTATTTCCTATCTAATAAAGAATGAAATAAATATATTGAGATAAAAGCTTCGCTAATCAAAAAAATGACACAGCAAAATTTACAACAGAAAGGCAGGGGAGCTGTGCCTTCCCCTACCTAACGTTATTTTTCGGTTAACTAAGTTTACAGAAGCTTAGCGGAGCCGACTGTGTCGCC
>CAYSOH010000083.1:0-4398 GCA_964432625.1 uncultured archaeon | reverse complement strand
TTCATAGTCTACAACATACATCTCATCGTTCATTCCGACAAGCGCATCCTGTACCGTTTTCACAGTTTCTGAATTCATATAATCTGGATTATACATTACAGGATGTGAAGGGGCTGAACCATAAGATGGCAATAAGATATAGTCTTCTTCTGGAAGGCACCAATCTTCATTTTCAGCAGCATCTTCGTTTCCACAGTATCCAGAAACGGTTGAATCCTTGGCGAAGGCAACATCTCCCACTCCTTCAGATAGACATTTTACTGCACCAGAATAACCATAGTAAGTTGTTCCGGATTCTGGGATACTTGCATCTTCATTGAAGAAACTGTATACTGTGTTTCTTAGAGATTCAATATCATCTGTGTCTCCAACAACCTCTGTGTATCCATTACCAATCAAGAACCCCATAGGTAGGAGCATACCTGCAGATTTTAGCCACCCTGTATGACAGGAAGTCTTTCCCTCCAATAACGCGAAAGGATCAGTACTTTCATCCCCGTCTAGATATGCGTCGGCAATTTCCGAACCATTCAATACGATTGCATGAGCATTGTAAAAGGTCCGTCCATCCGACTTTTGATCGGCAGCCAGAACCTCGAGGTCATATCTTTGCCATCCAACCCATGCTGCAGCTCCATCCATAAATGCAATATGTGCATTTCCAAATCTTAGAGCTTCAATTATTGCACCTTCAGATGTTATGGGATATAATTCTACATCCATGTCAAGTACATTGGCTAGATAATCAGCCATTATCTGAGGGTTCTCATCTGGATTTGTATAATCCTCTTTTACTTCATATGCGATTATGAGTTTTTCTTTTGGAGTTTCCTCTTCTTCACTGTCCAAACAACCAGTAAATCCAGTTAGTACGAACATCATAGCGAGTGCGATCACACTTGTTTTTCCGAACATTATTTTTCACCAATTAAGTTTAGGTAGCCCTAAATTAGGTCAGCCTAAAAAATGACTCTATATATAGTTTAGGTTCCCCTAAATTTTTTATATATGCCTACTACATGCACAATATGGCCTCTATGGATGCACTATCTGAAAGCGCCGAGATGATGATAAAAAATATTAATGAATTAGCATCAAATGGTGAGAGAGTACGCACATCAGATCTATCTGCTAAGACAGAATTAAAACCAGCCAGTGTTACTGAAATGATTCAGAGGTTGGGTGAAATTGGATTAGTGGATTATGAACCATACCATGGAGTTCATCTTACAAAACAAGGACAGCATGTGGCAGATGTCATAGAACATAGATTCAATATACTTCAGAGATTTCTAACCGAAATACTAGGCGTTGAAACTGAGGAAGCCGCAGAGGTAGCTTGCCGAATGGAACATATTCTGACAAGAGATGTTGAGAATCGTTTGACTAATTTCTTAGGCGAATCACAAGACACATCTTCAGATCTTTTCTGTCACCAAGTCAATGTCGATTCAGAATCAGAGCCTGACTTTATTCCTTTAACTAATTTTAGAGAGGGTAAAACTGGCAAAGTCCGTCTCATTCTAGAAAAGAGCGAATTAACACAGACTTTGGAGAAGGCTGGTTTATCTCCAGGCCGTACAATCATGATAAAGAAGGCTAATGGAAAATCCTACGATGTTGAAACAGAAAATGGCTCATTATCCTTAGACAGCGATCTGGCATCAAAGATAATTGTTCAGAACTAATGTCCTCCAAAGGCGTCCTTTACATCATAGTCAGTGGACCTGATAGTCATCAACGTGCTATCGAAGGACTTAGAATGGCTGAATATCAATCAGGCGATGGTTCGCATGGAGTAGCAGTTATGCTACAGGGTGAGGGCGTGGAGTGGTTACGTGATGGTAATGAAGGATATAGAAATGAGATTCAGACGTCAATTGGAGTAGTTCATGAACTTGGTGCACCTGTTTTCGTATGTGGGGCTTCTCTCAATGAACGAGGTTTGACAGCCACAATGAAAGATTACAAATTCACTAATTCTTCAGCTCCCAAAAAAATAAGTCAAGTAGTTAACAAAGGATGGCAATTAGCTGTCTTTTAGCATCCAAAAGTCTATATTTAGGCCCCTTCTGCGGCATGATGTGCGGTTGAGAGTTCTTTCTTCTCTCCGTCGATAGGTGAATAAAATGGCTACACAAGAAGTAACAGATGCAGATTTTCAGTCAACGGTCGAAGGTAACGATTTGGTACTCGTCGATTTTTGGGCACCTTGGTGCGGCCCATGTAGGGCGGTAGCTCCCGTTTTGGAAGAGATATCAAATGAGAATTCAAATGTAGTCATAGCTAAGATGAATACAGATGAGAATCCAAACACTGCAACTCAGCATGGAATAATGTCAATTCCAACCATGATGATATTCAAGAATGGTGAATTAGTGGATCGACTTGTTGGAGCTCTACCTAAAACTCAGATAATGGAAAAGTTGGAACCTCACTTCTAGTTCCCTTTGAAGGGCCTTCTGGCCCATAAAACAAAAGCTATTCCTCCCAATCCGAAGCCAATCAATCCTGCAGCAGCTGCAACATTTTGAATCTTCCAAAAATTATCTTCTTGAATTACTTTGTTTTCCAGATTGACATTTAGTCTACTAAGGTTAAATGCATGGTAATTCATTTCAATATAGCTATTACCATTGTATGTTTGTGATGGCTCACCAAATTCTAATTTTGCAATACAGGCTTGGTTGTGTGTATTCATATTTACTCCATCAGTTGAGCACGCATAATCTGCATAATTTGTCATATTTTCATCGACTTGATGGTTTCCTTCATCCATGAATAGTCTTACAGTTACATCATAAGGAACTCGAGGTTCCCAATATTCTTCTAACGTTGCACCTTGCGTTAGTTTTGCTCCAAGTGCAGTTCCTTCTATACCAAATACCCATAGATGGCCATTACTTGAATCATCAATATCTATTTCGTAAAATTTTGAATTTGAAGACGTGCCAGTCTGTCCTTGAACATCATTCGATCCATCATTGTCTGTGTCAACAGTTATGTCTATATTTGCAACAGTCCATTGATCAGTATTTACTTGAGGATAGGCAAGAGTTATTTCTGCTTTTATGGCCCCTTCAGGCACATGCAAATAATGCGTTGAATCAGTGATATAAGTTCCACCACTACCAATGAAATATGCCCATTCTCCTTTCCATTCTGCAGTTAAAGTATCTGTATATTCACGGTCATTATAGATATGGCTAATTTCAGCCATACTATCTCTAGCATTAAAAACAGTTACATTCGAATTGTCAGGAATACCATCATTATTGTTATCCATAGTTCTCAATCTTTCAAGAGTAAGTGCCATTTGTACAGCATGTTTCACATCAATCAGTCCATGTCCCTGACCCCAATCGTGTTCGCCTCCCGTCCTGCTGTAGGAACCATTAGCATTTGATTGTCCTCCTTCTATGTATCTTCCAGACAATTCCAATATTAATTCAGCTTCCGTAACAAACGTATCTATCCTTCCATCATACCATTCACCATCTGAATCTGCGTGGTCCTCGTAAAGGTAGTCAGCAATTCCAAGAGATGGCGCTGCTTGGTATAGCAGTGTAGCCACACCAGCAATATGTGGTGTTGCCATCGATGTTCCAGATATGGCCATGTAGTATAGGTCATCATCCGTTGGTCTTTGAATTATATCAATTAAGGTTGCTCTTGGCGCAGTTGCCCAGATATTGACTCCTGGTGCACCAATATCAGGCCATGTCTGAGGTTTGGCCATATCTCCCCTTGAGGAGAAATCTGCTATTCCACTTCCATCATGTTCTAGGGCGGCTACACCTATTACCAATGGAATGTTAGAGTAAGGATTTGTCTGTAGATCACTTCCATCCCCGCCAGAATTTCCAGCAGCGAAAACAGAAACGACATTGTTATCATAAGCCAAATTTAGAACAGCTTGTGAAATTGCATTTGAAGGATCATATTCAGAACCAGAACTTCCCCATGAATTGGAAGTAACACGGATATTGAGAGGATTAGCATCAGGTCTAGAATTTTCGTACACCCATTCAAATGCTTCTACTGCATTATCAATGAATGCAATATCTCCAACTCCCATTCCAACTAAAGTTGCTCCAGGTGCAACTCCTTTCTTGGCTCCAGCAGAGGCATCACCATTTCCTCCTACGGTTCCAGCACAATGTGTACCATGTCCACTAGAGGTGTCTGAATTTTCAGCTTCTATCCAAGTTCTAGTTGCCCTATCAAATTTATAAGAAATCGTTTTTCCTTGGTCATAATCGAAATCAGGATGTCCTGCATCCACACCCGTGTCAATTATTACTGCAGCTACTCCTGCCCCATCAATATAATCATGCTGATGGAATTGGTCCTCAACAATATGTTCATTTTCATCAATTAATACAGTTCTCCAGGCTT
>CAYSOH010000082.1:0-4477 GCA_964432625.1 uncultured archaeon | reverse complement strand
TGAAGAAGAAACTGTTGAAGCTGAAGCAATCGTGGCTGAACCTGTAGAAGCTGAAGCAGTCCTAGATACAGATGTTGTTTACCGTAGACCTGAAGATAAAGAAGATACAGAAACTGTAATTGATCTTTCAAAACCAGAAGTCCAAGACGCTGAAATAGTTGATGAAGAAGATTGATAAAAATTCACACCGAACGACTTACATTTCGGGAATATAGCATTGATGACAAAGAAATTCTGATGGAATTGCTAAATGATAAGGAAATGAGTCAATGGACTGAAAGGATTCCATTTCCATACCTAGAAAAACATGCTGATTGGTGGATTAATAACAAACCAGTAAACGATTACGTATATGCAATTATAAAAAAGGACGAAGGCAGCCTAATTGGTGGTACTAACATAACTACAAAAGGCGAAATTGGTTGCTGGATAGGGAAAAATTACTGGAAAAAAGGATTTGCCACGGAGACTGTAGAAAGGATGGCAAAATTTGGATTTGAGACATTGAAACTAGAAAAGGTATGGGCTGCAACACACGAAGAAAATAAAGCACCTATGAAAGTCCTAGAAAAAGTTGGCTTCTCCAGAGTAGATGATAGACCTTACTATGTAGAAGGCGTGGGTGATACTAAAATAAGGCCACACTTTGAATTGACCAAATAGGTCTTAAATCAACCCCTTCAGTGAAATCAAAGTGGCCCTGTGGGGTAGTTTGGTATCCTTGTGGCTTTGGGAGCCATAGACTCCGGTTCAAATCCGGGCGGGGCCACCACTGAATTAGTATGCTGATTTAGTAGTAGTAATGATTACTGATGCAATCTTGTAAGGATCACCATTCGAAGAAGGCCTTCTATCCTCAAGCCTACCTTTCCAACCATCGTCAACGGTGCCAACTGGTATGCGAATGGAAGCTCCTCTATCTGAGACCCCATAGGAAAATTCATGTATTGACTGAGTTTCATGAAGTCCGGTTAATCTTTGCTCATTATGAGCCCCGTATACATCCATATGTTTCTTGATATTCTTTCCAAAGGCTTCGCAGACCTTGTTGAACGTTTTTTCATCTCCGCAAGTCCTTAGAGTAGTATCTGAAAAATTTGCATGCATCCCCGAACCATTCCAGTCTGTTGCACCCAACGGTTTGGGATGCCAGTCTATCGCAAGTCCATATTTTTCTGCATTCCTTTCTGCTAGATACCTAGAAACCCAAATTTCATCACCTGCATTCTTAGCCCCTTTTGAAAATATCTGATATTCCCACTGTCCTACAGCTACCTCTGCATTGATACCTTCAACATTGAGTCCAGCGTCAAGACATTGATCTAGATGAGTCTCGATTACTTCTCTGCCGAAAGTATTCTTTGCTCCGACTGAACAGTAAAATTGGCCCTGAGGAGTTTGATCTCGTGGAAAGCCTAGAGGAAGATTCGTGTCTGGGTCCC
Organism: uncultured archaeon; assembly: GCA_964432625.1. GTDB lineage: Archaea > Thermoplasmatota > Poseidoniia > MGIII > CG-Epi1 > CG-Epi1. The sequence continues at coordinate 3,035 of CAYSOH010000082.1, read as the reverse complement.
ACAAGAAATATTCTTGTTCAAATCCAAACCAGAAGTCATTGTCATCATCATCAATTGTGGATCGTGCGTTTGTAGCATGGGGTGTACCATCTGCATTGTAGACCTCATTCATAACCAGAAAACCATCTTTCCTATCCGGGTCTGGGAAGATTGCCACCGGTTTTAGTATACAATCTGAATCATTACCCTCTGCTTGCCTCGTGGAACTGCCATCAAAAGACCATACCGGGCAATCCTTCAGCTTTCCTGAGAATTTCTTCCGAATTAGAGTTTTGCTCCTTAGAGACTGAGTTGGCTCGAAGCCATCTAACCAAATATATTCCAACTTTGCCTTTGCCATAATAATCAATATTCTATTGGAACAGACTATATAAAAAAAACGTTATTTTTGATTCTAAAGCTTAATTTTTAGAAAATAATTGATTTAATACATAGTAATTTATATATAGCATGAACAAATGTTCAAATAATGGCCCTAAATGACAAAGATTCTGAACTTTTGCGCTGTCTTAACAAAAATGGAAGGGCATCACAGAGAGAACTTGCGGCGTTTACTGGAGTGGCGCTAGGCACTGTAAACAGTCATATCAAAAATCTAGAAAAGGAAAAAATAATAAAAGGCTATTTTGCAGATATAGATCCTGAAAAAATAGGTTTCACCCTAACTGCAACAATAAATCTAAGAATAAAAAAAGGCAAAATAATGGAGTTACAAGCCACAATTGCCAAACATCCTAGAGTTTTTGGAGTCTATGACGTGACTGGGGAATGGGATTCTCTTGTATTGGCTCGTTTCAAAGATAGAGAAGAGATGGATAGTTTCATCAAGACAACTCTATCACAAAAGAACATAGAAAGAACAAGTACTTCTCTAGTACTTAATACAGTAAAAGAAGAGCCAAGGGTCTTGTTGTAACATAATAATAAAAGCAACTTGGAATTGCAGACATGTGCTCAGTCAAAGCCAGAACACATTGATATTTGCGATATTTGTTCTTATTTTATTAGGAGCGAAGGCCGATGCAGCTGAGCCTGAGCAGATTCATTTAGCAACTACTGGAAATAGTGATGAAATCGTTGTTCAATGGGGTACTCAGGAGGACACCACTGCTTTCTGTAACTCAGATAATATTGTTGAATATGGAACTGATTCTAACAGTTTAAACTTCTCAGAAAATGGAGATGATGACATGTATCTATGGACTACCTGTACCCATACTACTATTTTGTCTGGACTTGAACCAAACACTACCTATTACTATCGTGTGGGAGGAAGCGGAGAATGGAGTGATGTATTTTCATTTAAAACTTTAGAGGAAAATCCTGAAAGTGTCCTTATCGGTGCAATTGCAGATCACGGAACTTCAAGCAATGCGCAGGAGACAACTAGTAATATGGTACCAATTGACTTTGATCTGATAATACATGCTGGCGATATATCATACGCAAATGGAGCAGGATCTGGAAACGGAATTGGTGATCAGAGTGTTTGGGATGAATATCAAAACCAAATAGAGGGAATTGCATCAAAATCGCCCCATATGTATGCTCCTGGAAACCATGAAGAAGATGCTGAACCTTATGGATTTGATGCCTATGAAAGTCGATTCTACACTACCGGTAGTAACAGTTTCTGGTATAGCTTTGATTTTGAATACATTCATTTTGTTTCCATATCTTCCGAACATAACTATGATCCGGGAAGCTCTCAATACATTTGGCTCGAGAGTGACTTAGAAAGCGCAAATGAAAACAGAGAAAACGTGCCGTGGATAATTGTGTTCGCACATAGACCAATGTATAGCTCAAATGGTGATGGTGATGGCCATGGAAGTGAAATAGAGTTCAGAGAAGCTATGGAGAGTCTACTTTTCGATTACAATGTAGATCTAGCAATCTGGGGACACGATCATCACTATGAAAGAACACATCCTGTTTTTGAGGAAGAAGTTTACGCTAATAATACTGGAACCTATAGTGATCCATACTATCTACCTGGTGCAACTATACACATAGTAGCAGGAATGTCGGGCCGTTCTGTTTATGATGGCCTAGAAGAACCACAACCTGAGTGGTCAGCCTACAGAGAGCTATCATATGGTTATACTCGATTTGAAGTTACTAAAAGCGGGACATTGCACTATGAATTTGTACGAAACTCTGATGGAAAAGTATCAGATGAATTTTGGATTGTGCGATCTTCAGATTATGACAGTCCTACTCCAAACAACGAAATGAACTCAGAGAATAATACGGCAAAGGAAACTGAAAATAAAAATGTAATTGAGGAGATAAAGGAACTGAATCAACATTCACTAACTAGTTCAATTATTGTCATATTAATATCTGCAAGTATAAAATCAAAAAATAGAAAATAAAAAAATTATTTCTTTTTCCAAATCATTAGAACTTCACGATCAACCCTAGGCTCTATGGACTCTTTGGGCATTACTTCTGATTCCAAGTCCCAGTGCAAGCTGAATAATTGGTGGAGTTCAGATATGTCAACTCCCCATGGTGGACCACCTTCAACAACATCCTTGTCAAGAGGGAAAAATAATCCCAATAGTTTTCCGTCTGGCTTCAGTAACTGCCAAACAACTCTATCATATTCAAATCTACGGTTTGGATTAATGGCGCAAAAGCAGGTGTATTCAAGAATGTAATCAAATTTACCATGTAATTCTTCAGGTAGATCAAATATATCTTCACGCAAAACCGTTACATCTACCTCTGCCTTTCTTGCATTTTCTCTAGTAGCTAGGACAGCAGAACGGGCAAAATCGACAGCTGTTACTTCAAACCCAGCCTTGGCAAATGTCACTGTATCATAGCCTCTACCACACCCAATGACACAAATTTTTCCTTTAGGAAGGTCTTTAGACAAGCGTTCAAAAGTGGGTGTAGGTCCACCTATATCCCAATTATCCATTTCTGTTTCATAACAGGCTTCCCAGAACTCAGCTGTGTTTACGGGGTCTTCCACAATGTTCTCAAAAAGAGGTATTGTTAAAAGATAGGGTCAAAGCTTTTTG
>CAYSOH010000081.1:0-4483 GCA_964432625.1 uncultured archaeon | reverse complement strand
TCAATCAACTAGAACGTTTTCTGGATAAAGGAGCCAATGAACTATTACAGGTTGGTACCACCGTTGTAGCAATTAGTGCTATTTTCTTTTACATTTCTCCAACTATAGCCATCTATTCAGTTATTCCAATTCCAGTAATTATTTGGGGTTCCTTTAGATTTCAATCACGAATAGGTCCACGATATGCCGAGGTCCGAAAGGAAGTAGGACTTCTGAATGCTCTTCTTTCCAATAATTTGAGTGGAATTAGCACAATCAAGAGTTTTACCAGTGAAGAACTCGAAATTGAACGTGTCAGAACTGCTTCACAAGCTTATCGTGAAGCTAATCGTCGTGCTATTAGGCTTAGTGCGGCCTTTGTGCCCCTAATCCGAATGGCAATTCTGGTTGGTTTCACTGCAACTTTACTACATGGGGGTTTTCTCACTCTTAATGAAGAAATGGCAGTGGCATCATACAGCATTATGATATTCATGATGCAGAGATTACTTTGGCCACTCACAAGACTAGGTGAGACATTTGATCTTTATCAGAGAGCAATGGTGTCCACAGTTAGAGTTCTCGATCTTCTTGAGACAGAGATAAAGATTGTTGAGGGTGAGAAGGAGCTTGATACAACTAAAGTAAAGGGAGAAATCAAGTTTCAAGATATTGATTTTGCTTATCCTGAAAGAGAGCAGGTTATCTCCGCTTTCAGTTTGAAAATCAAGCCAGGTACCACACAGGCCATAGTTGGTCCTACCGGTAGCGGAAAAACCACAGTAATTCGATTGTTATTGAGATTCCATGATCCTTCCACTGGCAAGATTTCACTTGATGGCGATGATATCAAAGACCTTAGAGTCAAGAGCCTTCGTTCAGCTATATCTTTAGTGACTCAAACAATAACTTTGTTCCCTGGAACAGTTATGCAAAATATTGCATATGGTAAGAAGGGAGCGACAGAAGAAGAGATAGTCAAGGCATCCAAGATTGCAGAAGCCCACAATTTCGTTATGTCATTGCCAGATGGTTATGAAACACAGATAGGAGAAGGCGGACACAAGCTATCTGGTGGCCAAAGACAACGTTTGTCCATTGCTAGGGCTGTTCTGAAAGATGCACCAATTTTAGTCCTAGATGAAGCAACTTCCTCTGTTGATAATGAGACTGAAGAAGCATTACAGAAATCACTGGCAGTTATCTCCAAGAATCGAACAACGATTGTTATTGCACATCGTTTATCAACAATAAGACATAGCGATTCGATTATGGTTCTGGATGAAGGAAAGGTTGTAGAATCTGGAAGTCATGATGAATTATTGGAAAACAATTCACAGTATGCTAGACTTTGGAACGTTCAGACTGGAAAAAGGTAATTGTCCGTTGTCCTTATCATCCCCTTTCTTTGATTCCTTAATCACGGGCCCGTAGATCAGCCTGGAAGATCGCCTGCTTTGCAAGCAGGAGGCCTCGGGTTCAAATCCCGACGGGTCCACCATTTTTCTAAAGATATTTTTTTAATGGATGACTAATACCACAATATGCGTGTATTAGTTGCAGTGATGGTTTCCATCATGCTCTGCCTCCAGCCTATGATTTCTCTGAATGATGATTCAAGTAATAATTATGAGATTGTATCCTTTTCCTCATTACAAAAAGTTCCTGTTTCGGATAAATGGTGGGAAGATACTAATATGGATAAAGACAAGAATAGGATGCATGATATGTTAGATATTGCTCTTGAGCAAGGGAAATATGTATTCGATGGAAAAATATCAGTATTAGTTGATTTTGATCATATGCCAACTGAGGCTGATGAACAATTGTTGATCGATGAGGTTGATTTTACACCTTCTTGGAGATTTCATCATATACCTATAATTGCAGGTACAATACAAACGAAATTACTTGATGAATTGTTAGAGGTTGAAGGTGTAGTATTCTTAACACTTAATGGTGAGATGAGAATAGCTCTGGATAATGCAATTGGAATTCATCATGTAGATACTGTTTGGGATTTTGGATATACTGGTGAGGGAATTAGTATTGCGATAATTGATACAGGAATAGATCCTTTGCATGTAGGTTTGAATGACTTTGATGATGATCCTACAACAAATGATCCTAAGGTTGTTGCCTTCTATGATGCTTTAGATGGAAGCGGTGATGATGGCAGTGGTGAAACAGAACCTTATGATGATCAAGGGCATGGTTCACATTGCGCAGGGATATCTGCAGGAACTGGTGCCGTTGATGAGAATCCAGTAGGTGGTGATACTTCGAAACCGTATAGGGGAGTAGCCCCCGATGCTTGGCTAGTTGGAGTTAAGGTTCTAGATAGTGGAGGTTCCGGAAGTTTTGCAGAAGTTATGAAAGGAATGGAATGGACTATAGATAACAAAATTAAATACAATATAAGAGCAGCATCGATGTCGCTTGGAGGTGTTTGGTTAGTTGAATTAACGCAAGAGCAAGAAGAACGTATTACGCATCTTGCAAATGAGATGGTGGCAGCAGGTATTTCTCTGATGATTGCTGCTGGAAATAGCGCAGGATATGGAACAATAGGTACTCCAGGTGCAGCCAAGGATGTGATTACAGTGGGTGCTACTGAAGATAGCAAAGACTTAGCAGTATACTCCAGTAAAGGACCTACACATGAAGGTCAAATTAAACCAAATGTGGCAGCAATAGGCTCTGCAGTTATGTCAGTCGAAGCAAATAGTGGTAATGGTTATGCTTCTTACTCAGGCACAAGTATGGCTACACCAATGGTGGCTGGTATGGCTGTGCTATTGCTTCAAGCAAATCCAGATTTACAACCTTTAATGATTCGGACTATTCTTGAATCAACATCTGAATTTAAGTGGTTAAGTCATCCAGTAAGACCTAATAATGATTATGGATGGGGATTTGTATTGATGGATGCGGCCTTGGACGAAGCCATAAAATATGATGCATCCCTTTCAATTAACATAAGTTCTGATACTTCTGTTATTTATTACGAAGGTAATGAAACTGATGGAGGGAATGACACCTCTTCTAGATTTTATGTGCGTGAAAATGAGAAATTATATTTTGATGTAGAAGGTAATGCTTCTCATATAGAGTGGAGGAATATTCTGATAGAAGATACATGGCATTCTGTAGATTCTATATCTGAGATTGATGTACTGGAAACTCAGTTGGGTACAGGAAATCATACAATATGGGTTCGAGCCGTAAGTTCAGAGGGCATTAGTGCTCCTGTCACAGTTCCTCTTAACATAGATAAACCAAAAGCAAAATCCTCAGTTGAGGCGGCTTCAATACCATTTAGCCTTGTTTTATCTGTATCATTGATGGTTGCTTTGTTCAGATTTAGGAAAACCTGAACTAATACATAAACAAAATTGATATATATCCCCTTGACAGGGAAATGTTATGCTGGAATTCAATGTGTCTTTGACAGATAAACCAGGAGAGCTGGCAGCAGTTGCTTCAGCAGTTGGTGATCAGGGAATCAATATCCTTGGCTGTGTTGGAATGGGTCGTTCCACTGCATCTGTAACTATGGTTACCGATGATGAAGAGGCCACATCCAATGTTTTGGAATCTATGGGAAGAGAGTTTGAAACTAACGAACTGATTCTCACATCCTTATCAAATAAGCCAGGTGCTCTTGCTGATATGGCCACCAAACTTAGTGAGTCTGGAATCAATATTGTTTCTTTGTATATTATGAAGATGGAACAAGATGCGGCAGACATAGCTCTGACCACAGACAATCCTTCAAAAACCAAGGAAATATTAGGAATTTAGAGCCAATGAAGGTCGATCTTCATGGTCTTCCTTTATCTGACGCCAAGCTCAAAGCTCAGATTGCAGTAGGTGAGGCTTGGACCAATGCAATATCAAATATTGAATTGATACATGGGCATAATCTTGGGACTGCTATCAAAGATTATATCCAGCAGGATGATGGTCTCAGAAGAGATATGGAACTTGTATATCCTGAGATTCCAAGACTAAAATTGAAAGATAATGGCCTTGGTTCTACAATAGTAAGGTTTAAACGACACTAATTTCTCCTAAACTATGGATTCTGCTGCATTACTTGGAATGTCAATAGTTTGTGCTATGGGCGCAATGTCTCCAGGCCCTAGTTTGGCAGTAGTTCTAAGAAACACAATTTCGGGTGGTCGTACACAAGGTGTAATGACAGGCATAGGTCATGGTATTGGGTTTGCAATCTATGCTTTTATTGCTGTAATGGGGTTATCTGCACTACTTCTAGCTAATGAGGATTTCTTTAATTTATTACAGTGGGCTGGAGCAGCAGTTCTGTTTTGGTTAGCATACAATATGCTTACTTATGACTCCTCAGGGCCCACCAAAGAACATGAAAGTGCTGGACGCAAAGGTTTTGCTGAAGGATTTATGATTGCTTTTCTTAACCCTAAAATCCTTGTTTTCCTAGTTGCTGTTTTTAGTCAGTTTATAGACCCTAAAATGGAAGATA
>CAYSOH010000080.1:0-4525 GCA_964432625.1 uncultured archaeon | reverse complement strand
CAGCTAGTAGGAGGACTCATTTTGGTTACAGCTGTTTTTGTACCTCTTGCATCCAGTACAATGGCGATATCAAGGTGGGTTCTGAAGAGAACATACAAAAAATTGGAAAAAATGGAAGTTGATAGCAAAAGGTCTCAATTCTTACTTTTAATCGCAAGATTCTTCTTTTTAGGATGTATTGTAGCAGCCTATGCACCCTTGCCTATGATTGCTGAAAGTGTGATGTCTGGAGGCTTTCCTTCATCATCAGTAAATTATTATCAAACTCAATTTATGAGGTTGTTCTTCACTTTATTTGGAGTAGCTCTTTTTCTTACAATTATATCTCCAATACTACAATTGTATGGAAGAACTGAAAGCCGTTCGCTCATTTTAGCTGGACTTTTAGCAACTTCTATTGCTGGAATATTAATCTACATGGGTAATGGTGACTGGAACTTATCCGTCTTTAAACTAAATAGTCAAGAATTCAAATCTTCATTTGGAACTATAATGATTATTTGTGGAATCTGTATATTCTTTTGTTTTTGGTTAGTATCTAGAAATGCAAAATCAATTCTCAAGTACCAACGTTTACACTTTACAATGAAATTGGGTGAATGATGGAATCTTGGGCTGAAAAATATAGGCCCGAAAGTCTATCAGATTTAATCGGAAATACTAGTGTAATAAATGACCTGAAGAACTGGGCTTCCTCTTGGGGAAACAAGACCACCAAAAAAGGAATTATACTTTCTGGACCACCTGGTTGTGGAAAAACTTCAGCGGCTTTTGCTCTAGCAAATGAAATGGGGTGGGAAGTTATCGAACTAAATGCATCAGATACAAGATCTGGAAATGTGATTGAAGGAATAGCTCTGAGGGCTGGATTGTTCCAGACTTTCGGAAATAAAGGGATTTCAAGCAGAAATCTGATATTACTTGATGAGGCAGATAATCTATATGAAAGAGCCCAACAATCAAAAAATAAAACAAAAAATTATAGTGATAGAGGAGGAAAGAAGGCTATTGCCAAAACACTGGAGCAGACAAAACAACCCGTTGTTATTACTGTTAATGATCTTTACAATCTAACTAAAGGCACTGGAACCAAAATCAAGAGACTCGCATTGACCTTGAAGTTCAGAAGACCTTCTGCCGCATCTGTATCTAATGTTCTGAAGAAAGTCTGCGAAAAAGAGGGATTAGAAATAAGCCATGAAAATATAAGGTCGATGGCTGATTCTGCCAAAGGTGACCTAAGGGCGGCAATCAATGATTTGCAATCGCTCTCTGAGGGGAACAATGAAATTACAGAAGAAGATGTTGAGAAACTAGGTAGTCGTGATCGTGAAACCGAAATGTTCGATGCACTAGGTGTTATATTCAATAGTGATAATTATGAGGACCCCAGAACTGCAATTTTTGATTTAAATGAACAGCCAAGGGATGTTTCAACATGGGTAAGTGATAACATACCAATTGCTTACAAACATCCTAGCGATATTGAAAGAGCCTACGATAAAGTTGCATACGCAGATCTTTTGCTTGCTCGTGTAATTAAGAATCAAAACTATGGATTATGGGGCTATGCCTCCGAATTGATGTCTAGTGGAGTTGCTTTATCCAAAGTACATCCAACCAGCGGACGCAGATTACAGTTTCCATCTTGGATAAGAAAAATGGGCGCCAGCCGCTTTCAAAGAGGATATAGAGACTCTCTGGCCAAAAAGATAGGTGGTGCAACACACCAGTCGATTAAGGAGTCAAAAATGGAACAATTGGCAGTTTTATCTATAGTATGCCAAAATGATCACGAGAAAGCGGCACGAATAGCTGGGAAAATGGAACTGAATGAAAATGAATTAGCAATTCTGATGGGGATGGATAAGAAAGATAAAAAGATAATTGAAATCATGGAGAAATCAAATGGGTACAGACAAGAGAGAGAAATTGTTACTCTTGATTATCAAATCACCCATGACAAAGACGATGATGAACCTAGTAAAATAACGCCCAAAGTTGACAACAAACAGAAAAGCCTATTCGAATTCTAAAGGCAGCTTCTGTTGATCTGAAACTCCCAAACGACTGGCTGATACGCCCATAAGTCGAATTGGTTTTCCTGACTTCCAATTCTCATATAAAAGGGATTTTGCCACTTTGTAAATATCCTTAGTTCTATTAATCTCACCTGGAACAGTTCTTTGTCTAGTAATTGTGGAAAAATCAGGCCATCTCAATTTGATAGTTACAGTACGAGCAGAACGGCCCATTCGACCTATGCTATCAGAAACCTCCTCACATAATTCCTGAAGGGCATCTTCAACTACACTTGGATCACTCACATCCTTTTCGAAGGTCCTTTCAGTTCCCTGTTGTTTGGCAACCCATGGAGATGGATCAACAGGCCTATCATCTATTCCTTTAGCTTTGTTCTTCAATCTAATTGAGTATTGGCCAAAGATTGGTTGAAGTTTCTGTATATCTATTGACACCAAATCTGAACAGATTTTAACTCCCAGATTGTTCAATAAGGAGGCTGTTTTTGGACCTATGCCATATATTTTTTGAATTTCTAGTGGGGCCAAGAATTTGATCTCAGTTTCAGGAAGAACTACGGTTAAACCTTCAGGTTTATCAAAATCAGAAGCTATTTTGGAGACCAATTTTGACGTTGATAGACCGCCTGATGCAGGAAGCTTGGTTTCATTCTTTATACGTTTCAGTATAGTTTTCACTAGAGCTGGAGGATTTACTTGTGATGATATATCTACGAAAGCCTCATCGACACTCATCCTTTCTAATATTCCATATCTTGATAAAATATCCATGACTTTGGTCGAACAAGAACGAATCATTGGCCGATTTGAAGAAACTAACTTCAGCTCAGGACAAAGTTTCAGTGCTTTACTTGAGGCCATAGCTGAGCGTATTCCTTTTTCACGTGCTTCATAAGATGCAGACGCAATCACGCCTCTCTGTCCAGGTTTTCCTCCGACTGCTAATGGCTTTCCTTTATCATCTGGATTTTCCAGTAAGTGAACATTGACAAAAAAAGCGTCCATGTCCACATGAAGGATTGCTCTCGGCCACTTTATTCTCTTCACAATATGCTAATGGAGGGTGGGAATTACCTTTAAGCCCCTAAGCTCTAGGCGAGTGATGGAAATTGACCCTTGGGCAACAGAAGGTGTCCAAAATTACAAAGAAATATGTGAAAAATTCGGTTTAGAGACGATAAATCCTGACGAATTACCTAGTCCAACCCATCTCCATCGCCGTGGAATAATATTCGCTCACAGAGATCTTGACAACGTTTTAGAAGCAAGAAATGCTGGAAGGCCTTTCGGTGTTCTTTCCGGACTTATGCCGTCTGGAAAAATACATCTGGGTCACAAAATGGTGATTGATCAAGCTCGCTGGTATCAAGAACTTGGTGGTGATGTTACCATTACTGTTGCGGATCTGGAAGCCCATGCAACTCGTGGATTAAGTTTGGAGGATTGTAGAAAGTATGCAATTGAAGAATATGTGACAAATTATGCTGGAATGGGACTTGATCCAGATAAAACATCAATTTACTTCCAGTCCGAAAGGCCTGTTGTGCAAAAATTAGGTTTCACATTGGGAAAGAAGACAAATCTGTCTGAAATGGAGGCAATCTACGGTTTTTCAGGAGATACTACTCTGGCTCATGTACAATCACCACTTGTCCAAGCAGGCGACATTGTCCACCCTCAAATGGATGAATATGGAGGATTGAGGCCTATTGTAGTTCCTGTTGGAATAGATCAAGACCCGCATATGAGACTCACAAGAGGAATGGTTGCCAAAACTAACTGGTTTAATGTAAACACAAATAAATCAGGGGGAATCACGATTGGATTATCGATTCAGGACAATAATACCGAAGTAATGGGAATTCGCGATGATGGCAGTATTGATAGTAAACAAAGAACCAAAGTTATTGACAAAGTTGTTAGTGCCATAAAAAAGGCTGGATTCAGCCAGATTAATTCAAACCCCAAACATGGTAAAATTGACATCAAAGATGCCTCAAGTAAGAATCGTAATGAATTGAGATATCATCTGTTAGGACTAGAACGTAGCCTTGGTGGATTTGGTTTCATGCAGCCTTCATCAACGTATCATCAGTTTGCTGTTGGCATGACTGGAGGAAAAATGAGCTCAAGTGAACCTGAAACAACCATGTTCCTCAATGATTCAATGGAATCGATTGAGAAAAAGATAAAATCCTCATTCTCAGGAGGACAAGCTACTTTGGAAGAACATAGAAAGAAGGGAGGAAATCCAGATGTTGACGTTGCATATCAATATCTTCGTTATTTCTTTGAAGAAGATGATAAGGAACTTGAAAGGATACGAAATGAATACGTCTCTGGAGAATTACTAACTGGTGAAATGAAATCAATATGTATTGAAAAGGCATCTGAATGGATGAAAAATCACCATGAATTAAAGGATCAGAACCAGCATCTGGTCAAGATGTTTCTAAAGTAGACGTCTTCACAAGTTTTCTTCC
>CAYSOH010000079.1:0-4632 GCA_964432625.1 uncultured archaeon | reverse complement strand
TATGAGAATGACCACGTTCTTGCATTCAATGACATAAATCCAACAGCTCCAACCCATGTTTTGATAATTCCTAAGGAACATATTTCGACTCTTAATGATTTAGAGCAAGATCATAAACAAACCATGGGAGAGATATTTTTGGCAGCCAAGGAGATAGCAGCCGAAAAAGGTTTTGCAGAATCAGGATACAGGACAGTTTTCAATTGCAATGGACATGGGCAACAAACAGTCTTCCACATTCATTTACATTTGATTGGTGAAAGACAGATGACTTGGCCACCAGGTTAGATTTTCTTCTTTACACATCATAGGTATATGAGGCTCGACTCATATCTAGGCCATAGAAATAGTAGGTTGGATCAAGACCAATCGAAGTCCCCGTGTCTGTAGTCTCAGCGTAGTAATATTCTACACCACCATAGCTGTAAGACGTTCCAGATGCTCCAGATACAGAGATGCCGATTGCAGCATGCCCATCACTATCACCAAAGAATAGTAGCAGGACGGCATCATAGCCCAAAGCTTCCATTAAGGAAGCAAACAGTGCGGACGAGTCCTCACAGTCTCCTTGTCCGTCCCATAGCATTTCAACAGGATACTTTGGATATTCTTGTATTCCTTGATAATTAGTGTAATTATCAACTTTATAGTCTATGGTCTGAACAAAACTTAGAATGAAATTAGCAGTTTCCAAATCTGTAAAGCCTTCAGACACTGCAATACTATTAAGGTCGTTTGCTAAATTTATCACATATTGTTCATCAGGAGTAGTAAATCGAGCATAACCTGCAGGCCAATCACTCTCATAAGAAAGGTCATGGTCCAGAGATTTGAAATAGTAATAAACATCTGGATCAATAATCATTTCATAATTATAATTCTTTGACCCGTAGTTCCATTCAAAGTTCCTTAACTCTCCCAAAGACGCAGTGTCAGTTATGTCTACAGAATAGTACAATATAGCGTCCGTCGCAGCATCACTTCCTGAATCGTTGTTTCCATTAGCATAACCTCCATTATAATTTTCGCTCAAATTCCCAGTATTAGTATAGAAAAACAAAGTCAATACATTACTGTCGTCCATGTTTCCATCCAAATCAAAATTGCTTGAAAACAAACTTCCAGAAGAATATGCCACGAATTGAATGATACTGTATTCTTTCGTATCATCTAGATCAAAGAAAAAAGTTTCGTTAAATTTCTTAGTTTCTCCTGCATTTATTCGAACAGAATCCCCAGTCTGCCCCAGCAGATATCTTGAATCTCCATTAATAAAAACTTCAAGGTTGACATATTCATCATTATTTGACAATATCCCAAATTTATCTAAATTCACAGTAATTCCGACATCGATATCATCATTGTAGTCCTTGTAATCCTTAACACCATCTCCATCCATATCTGATGTATGAAAATCATCTGAAATATTATCTTCACTTTTTTCCCACCATATTGTAAAACTTACATATGAATCATATTCATAGGCCACTCCATCATCAAACCCACTAAAGGCCATCTCAACAACATTGTACCTTGGCAATCCTGAAGATAAACTCACACCTTCTGAACATTTTGACTCAATATCAAAAGTTGTAATACAATTTCCATCAGAGCTTGTTGAAAGATTATACCAGAAACTAACTCTTCTACTGTCGCTACTAGATCCAGAAACATTAGGATTAACGTCCATCAATGTGCTGTTGCTTACGTTTGGATTTCTAATACTATCACCGTCATAATCATAGAGTTCAAAAGCAATACCTAGATTTTTTTCATTTTCAGCAATATTAAATCTAAATCTTATGTCACCGTACCATTCCAATGAATTCTTCCAAACTTTAGTATTTTCGTATTGGCCATTGTCTGTGTAAACTCTAATCCAAGGATCTGGTAGAGAAGATGAATCTTGACCTTGATCCACAGTTCTCCAATAATTTAGTTGAAGATGCACAGTTGCCCCATCAAAGCTTTCAATTTCATTTATTTCATTTGTATCAGCTTCATCATTTCTTTTTGCGTATAAGAAAAGTAAAGAGCTAAGAAGTAAAGAAATTACCACTAGACTGGCAAATATTTTTAATTTACTATTTTCTTTTTGAGGAAGGTTACCAATTACCTCGTGTCCTGATTTATAATCTGTATGTGAAGGGAAAACACTGAATTCTTTAGTTTTCGTGGTCTTCTTTTTCTTATCAAAATTTGTCTTTGTTCCACAATTTCCACAAAATTTGATAGTCTCTGACAATTTTTTACCACAGATACGACAAAACCCCAATTACGTCACCTCTTTCTCTTTCATTTTTTCCTTTTTTACTTTCTTGCTTTTAATTTGAACATGAGTAGATGAAACTTTTTCTCTCTTTCCATTATCAAATTTAACATCTAATGAATAGGCATCCATTAGTTCGCTTGTTTTGATGATTCCAGTTCCAAAAACTTCATGTTCTATTTTAACACCTGGGGAGAACTTTTTGTCTTCTTTAACATTTAAATTGTTTCCACAGTTATGGCAGAAATTTGCCTCGTTCTCGATTTCAATATTACAAGAATTACATACTTTACTTTTGTGTTCAGTAACGTTCTCTTCACTCTCAAGAGGTTTTGTTGAATGTCCACAATGCCTACAAAAAGCGACTCCTTTGTTTATCTGTAAATTACAGTTAGAGCAATTTTTAGCTTCATCAATCTTGTAGTCAAGATCTTTTAACAATGAAAGAACACCATCGTACCTGTTTTCAATTACTTCGTCAGTACATTTTAGAATAACATCAACAATTTTAACATCTATATTTCTTTTCCTAGTTTCATGAAGCATTTGAGCTTTGAAGACATCAGGTTTTTGATTACTTTTTGGAGCGATTCCAGTTAATATGTACCCAAGTAATTTTCCTAAACTGTAGATATCAGAAGAAAAAACAGGATAACCTTTTATTGTTTCGGGAGCACTCCATCCACCGGAATCAATTTTCACTTTGGCTTTAGTTTTTACAGGAGCAGTAGAGGTCCCAAAATCAATGAGAATGGGGTTGTTTCTCTCCATTAAAATATTTTCACTTTTCAAATCAGCCCAAACATATCCCAGTTTTTCGTGAATAACATTTACAGATTTTGCAATTTTTATGAATAATTCTATTCCTTTATCATATTCCAATCCTCCCTTTTTAGTGCTATGAAATTTCACATATTTCTTTAAAGAAGGATCAAAATATTTCATAACCACATATTGTTCCTTACGTCTTTCGTATTGCGCATCAAATCTATCAATTAATTCAGGAAAATTTGATTTATTGTGTTCCATTATATTATACAAAACTCGATATTCATTTTCAAGTTGTTTTTTAGCCGAGGCATAGGTATTCACCATTCCATTTTTCCCCTTCTCTTTTTGATTTCTATATCCATATGGCTTTTTTATTACAACCATTCTCCCATCTGTTGTTCGAGTCCCAAATAAAATTTCAGAACAACCCGAATATGTAATTAATCCCTCTACTAAATATGAAGAATTTGTTCCATTCAAAGTAAGCATGGGGTCGAATCTTTTCTGAATTTTAGGTCTTGAAAATTTAATTTCTTTATCTTTTGTAGCTCCCTCTTTATTTTCTAAAGGCTGCTTGTAACCAACAGCAATCACAGGATTAGGTCGCTTTTGATAATTCATTCCGTTTGGCGTAAATGTACTATTTGGTACACTTATTCCTGCACTTTTCAACGAATTCCCTTTTGTTCTGGGTCCACTCTTTGGATAACTTTCGTTAGGAATCTGATCAATCCAAGAAAACAGATACATACAATAGATAGGTACTATTATAATTGAAGAATACCAAGCAAATTTTGGCCCCCATTCGTATTCGATACCATTAGCATCCCTATAATCATTCAGGAACAAAAGTTGTTCATCATCGACGCCATTGCCTGTAAAAAACTCAGCTTCCTCCTCAAGCATATTCGGGAAAGTTAGGAATGCACATCCGTTAATCAGTGATAAAAAAAGAATAAGAGTACACGCACGTTTGGCATTTTTACCTTGCGTACCAATTACAGCAGCTCCAACTATGAATAATGCACCCCATAAACAAACATTCGCAAAAAAATCATGCATTTCCATTTTTCCATCTACATCACCAAAATTATTGTAACTAGAACCATACGAATATGAGCGATCATCAACTTCATCTAATTTAAAGTCAATATTTATATCATAAAAGTCGTCGTTATGATCCTTATCAAATTGAAACCAGTCCCCAGAGTTAATTTGTTGAACTAGAAGAAGAAGAATTAAGCACCTAATTACAACCCCTTGGTCCATCAAACTTCTCCCTTAAACAAATTTGGAAACTTGATTAGGATTAATGAATTATTGTCGTGATTAGAATTTGTTCTGTTTATAATTTTAACAATTCTATCACAAGCATCTTGAGGATTTTCAAATTGGATTATAATTTTGTGTAGTTCTTTTTCATTCATTTTATCACTGACGCCATCACTACACAATAGAACATAATCAAATTCGCATTTCTGTAAATCATATGCTTCAATTCTCGGCGTAATTTTCTCTTTGTTTCCTATTGCTTGAGTTATAACATTTTTATGAGGATGATTTTTTGCTTCTTCTTCAGATATTTTTCCTTG
>CAYSOH010000078.1:0-4687 GCA_964432625.1 uncultured archaeon | reverse complement strand
GCTATGCTCTATAGAAGGGCAGTACAGGATAATCTGGTAAGAGGAAGATCAGTGGAAGGAGTCGCTGCAGCTGCATTGTATGGTGCTTGCAGAAGGTGTGAAGTTCCGAGGACACTTAGTGAGATAACCGAAGCATCTCGTGCCTCTAAAAAAGAAGTTGGAAGAACTTACAGATACATATCTAGGGAACTAAAACTTAACCTACAACCTGCGTCGCCTTCAGTTTACATTGTTCGCTTCTGCAGAGAACTAGAATTACCGGGTTATGTAGAAAGTGCAGCAATAAATATTCTAAACCAAGCAATTGAAGCTGAGTTGACTTCTGGTAGAGGACCTACTGGAGTTGCTGCTGCTGCAATCTACATTGCATCTGTAGTTTACGATCAAAGAAAAACACAGAAGACCATTGCTGACACAGTGGGCGTTACTGAAGTTACAATAAGAAATCGTTACAAGGAATTAGCTAAGAATCTAGACATCACTGTTTACATGTGAGGTTCTTTGAAAGTAAGAAAACGTGATAGTAACATTTATCACATCAGACTAGAGCACGAAGACGATCTTTACCATTTGAATCTTTTGTTAGAAGAAGGTGATATGGTTAGAGCTCTAACTGAAAGAAGAGAAGCATCACAATCTGATAGAATTAGAAAGGAAAGAGGTAGAAAGCAGAAAATGAAATTGACTATTGATGTTAAAAATGTAGAATATCAATCATTTGGACAAAGGCTTAGATGCCATGGAGTTATTGCTGTTGGTGAAAGAGATCAGGGATCACATCATACACTTATTCTAGAGGCTGGAGATGACTTTGATATTGGAAAATCAAATTGGTTACCTCATCAGAAAAAACGATTGAAAGAAGCTGCTCAACCTACTGTCACAGCGCTGGCAGTGGCAGTAGAAAGCGATAGTATAACTATTGCAGAAGTAAGAACATATGGAATCCGTGAGTTGAAAACCTTGAATCGTGCTGGAAGTGGTAAATCAACAGGTGGTGAAGAATTGAATGCATTCTATCTTAGAACTATTAAACAATTAGTAGATGTACATATCAAAAACGCAATAATAGTTGTCATCGGTCCGGGATTTCTAAAAGAAGATTTTATTAGCGTTGGAAGAGAAGAAGCACCAGATATTTTCAAAGGATCTGTTGTTGAGAATTCAGGACAGGGAGGAATGACAGGAATCCATGAGGCAATAAGTAAAGGAACTTTACCAAAAGCTGTGGCTCAAATAAAGATACAAGAAGAAATGGCTTCTGTAGAAATTCTAAGGGAAGCTCTCGCCAAAGATTTGGCTACCTATGGTAATAAGGAAGTAAATGATGCAATATTAGCAGGGGCTGCTGAATCAATGCTTATTCTTTCAGAAAAGACTCGAACGAAAGAAGGGCGAAAATTACTTCGTTTAGCAGAGCAAAACAGAACTAATATGATTGAAATCTCATCTCATCATCACGGAGGAGAGATGCTGTCAGGACTAGGAGATGTTGCTGTTATTCTGAGATACAAACTAACATAAATTCTTTTAGAGGGGAGGGCGTAACGCAAGCATGATGCCAGGCATGGGTCGCATGAATCCCCGAATGATGAAGAAATTGCAAAAACAATTACAGAGCTCAACCGAGGAGATTGATGCAACTGAAGTAATAATAAGGACAAAGGAAAAAGAATTACATTTCAGCAACCCTTCTGTAAGTGCGATGAATCTAATGGGGCAGCAAACCTACCAGATTGTAGGTGAGCCACAAGAAAGAAGTCTAGGTGGTGAAGGTGAGAGTTCTGGTATACCTAATGAAGATATCGAACTAGTAGCTTCTCAAGCTGGCGTATCGAACGAAGAAGCTCAGGCCGCCTTAGAGGAATGTGGGGGAGAACCTGCTGAAGCAATAATCAAACTCATGGGAGGGTAGAATGGACTTTTCAGAAACTGATGATCAAACAATGATCCGTGATATGGTGCGTGATTTTGCTGAGACCGTAGCAGGACCTAGCTGTCATCAAAGAGATAAGGAACAGAAACCACCTATTGATGAATTCAAAGAATTTGCAGACCTTGGATTTGCGGGGATGACAATCCCTGAGAAATATGGAGGGCAGAAACTAGATGATATCTCAGAAGCTATTGTTGTTGAAGAATTATCCAGAGTGGATCCATCACTCGGAGTTATGGTTGCTGTTCACGTCGGTCTCTGCTCAATGACAATCGTATTGAATGGGAATGAAGAACAGAAGAAGAAATATCTTCCAAAACTTGCTTCTGGCGAACATCTAGGTGCTTATTCTCTAAGTGAAGCGGGATCTGGTACGGACGCGGCCGCAATGGTAGCCAAAGCCACTGAAGACGGAGATAATTTCATTCTTAATGGTGAAAAAATGTGGGTAACTAATGGTACCACTGCAGATCTCTTCGTCCTTTTTGCAAAGGTAACTGATGACCCTGAATATGGAAAGAAAAAGCATGGTGGCACTACCTGTTTTATAATAGAAAAAGGATTTGAGGGTTTCAAAATAGGCAAGAAAGAAGATAAACTTGGAATAAGATCTAGTGATACATGCACTTTGATACTTGATAATTGCAAGGTTCCAAAAGAAAACGTACTGGGAGAAGTTGGAAAAGGATTCGGAGTTGCAATGAATGCATTAGACAATTCAAGAATTGGAATTGCTGCACAAGCTCTGGGAATTGCCCAAGGGGCATACGAAGCTGCACTGAAATATTCAAAAGAAAGAGAAACTTTCGGAAAACCGATAGCTGCTCACCAGTCAATTGGAAACTACTTGGCGGAAATGGCTATGAGAATAGATGCTGCAAGATTGCAAGTTTACAAAGCTGCTTGGTCTAAAATGAAACATTACGAGGATGGTGGAGATAGGCACACATTAGAAGCATCATTCGCAAAATTGAATGCGGGGGATACTGCAATGTGGGTTTCAGAGAAGGCTGTTCAGATCCTAGGGGGCTACGGGTACACCACTGAATTCCCAGTAGAGAGATTCTTCAGAGATGCGAAAATAACCCAAATCTATGAAGGAACACAAGAAGTTCAAAGATTGGTAATTGCCCGTGAAATTGGAAAGTAGTAGGAAAACTTTTATCAGTGAGTTTGTAAACCAGATTACGAGCTGTTTTAGTCTCATATAATCCAATGGGGAAAACGAAATGCGTTTAGGAATACCGAAAGAGAAGAATAAGGATGAAACAAGGGTTTCAGTTGTACCTATTTCAATCCCTAAACTTAACAAGTTAGGATTTGATGTTGTTGTCGAAAAAGGAGCTGGGGAGAAATCTGGTTACCTTGATTCTGAATATGAAGAAAAAGGAGGCAAAATATCAGACTTAGATGATGTTATGAAGTCAGATTTAGTTGTTTCAATCGATGTCCCTGATTTCAGTATGATGAAAGAGGGACAGATGTTAGCGTGTATAGCTGATCCTTTTCGACATGTTGACCAAACAAAGAAAATAATCGAAGCAGGAATAACACTGCTATCTATGGAAGTTATTCCGAGAAGACTCTCTAAAGGGCAATCTATGGATGTTAATTCTAGTCAAGACAACCTCTCAGGATATAGAGCTGCATTGATAGGATCACAACATATTACAAAAATGGTACCAATGATGATGACAGCAGCTGGTACAGTAAAACCTGCAAAATTTGTTATTCAAGGTGCTGCCGTAGCTGGCTTACAAGCTATTGCAACTGCAAAAAGATTAGGTGGAGCAGTTCATGCTATAGATGTAAGACTAGCGGCTAAACAGGATACTGAAAGTTTAGGGGCAAAATTCATTGATGTTCCTGGTTGGAAAGACGCTGAGAGCTCAAGTGGACATGCTTCACTGTTCACAGATAAGGATTTACAGGAAGCATTTGACAATGCTTTGATGGAATCTGTAAAAGATGCAGATGTTGTCATAACTACTGCAAGATTGTTTGGTAAAAATGCTCCAAAATTGTTCTTTGGTAAAGAGATGAATGAGAAAATGACCAAGGAAATGAAGCCTGGATCTGTGATTGTTGATATGAATTGTGATACTGGCGGCAATATTGTCGGTAGTGTTGAAGGTGAGATTGTAGAGAAAGATGGAGTGACTATTGTTGGAATACCAATCCTATGTCGTACAATACCTAATACGGCATCCATGCTTTACTCAAACAATGTTACTAATTTTGTAAGTGTTCTGATAGATGATAATAACCTTGTGATAAACCAAGATGAACAAGTTCTGACTGGAGATGAAGGCGGGATATCTGCAGGATATGGCGGCATCTTGATTGCAGAGGGTGGAAAGATTCATGAAAATCACACCAAACTTATGGAGAAGATGAAATAATGGAATTGGCGACTTTAATTGCTGCTATCACAATATTTGTTCTCGCAATATTCCTTGGATTTGAACTTATTACAAAAGTTCCAGCAACTCTGCATACTCCCCTTATGTCTGGAGCAAATGCAATTTCTGGGATTACCATTGTTGGAGCTCTTTTTGCGAGTAATGTGGCCTCAGATACGGGGAATTATCCACTAGCTGCTTGGTTAGGATTCTTTGCACTAGTTTTAGCTACAATAAATGTGGTTGGAGGATTTACAGTCACCAATCGAATGTTGAATATGATTGCAGGTAAGAGGAGGAAAAAGTAGATGGATATTGCAGATGAAACTTGGGATATTGGCTACCTTAT
>CAYSOH010000077.1:0-4715 GCA_964432625.1 uncultured archaeon | reverse complement strand
GCGATGGTGGGTTTCCTAGCTGCCGGTGCAGATATGATAGGGACTGTTGGGCAATCCTCAGGTACTGGGGTGCTACTTACTGTCGGAATTATGATTCGAATGTACGAGCAGATAGGTAAGGAACAGATGATGGAAATGCATCCTGTTCTCAGAAGTTTCTTTGGCGAGGATTAATGCCTATATTCGGTAACTCCAAAGTTGGCGATTCCTGTTTTATTGATCCTGATGCATTGATTGGATACCCTCATAATGGTGAATTAGACAAGAACAGAGAAGATGTAGATGGCTGTACCATAGGTTCAAACTCAATTATTCGGCCTGGGGCGATTTATTCAACGGCCAGTGTTGGAAACAATACAAGAACTGGCCATAATTTTCTGGTCCGTGAAAATACTGTGATTGGGAATGGATGTCTAATTGGGACGAACGTAGTGATTGACAACGATTGTAATATAGGTGATAATTGTAGCTTTCAAACTGGGGCATATGTTCCTACTGGAACAAAAATAGGAAATCGCGTTTTTCTTGGACCTAATGCATCGCTTACAAATGATAAGACTCCCCTAAGAACCGAATATAATCAGGAACCTATTACTTTGGAAGATGATGTAACTGTTGGTTCCAATGCAACAATTATGCCTGGAATAACTGTCGGTGAGGGGGCTTTCATTGCGGGCGGTGCTGTTATTACCAAAGATGTCCCAGCATGGACACTAGCAAAAGGCAACCCTGCAACTTTTGAAGAATTACCGGAAAGCCTCAAAAAACCCAACAGATTAGGTTAATCCTGACTATGAGTGTTGTAATCGTTACAGGCGTCCCAGGAGTAGGTAAAAGCACAGTAATGGCTGCTGCGGAGGAATATGGGTACAAGATTGTTAATTTTGGGACAACTATGTTCGAAGAAGCCCAGAAAGATGGTGTAAAGGACAGAGATGATATGAGAAAATTAGCGATTGAGGACCAACAGAGACTTCAGAAACAAGCAGGAGAGAAAATATCGCAGATGGGGGATGTTGTGGTTGACACTCATGCTTCAATTCTTACTCCTTCTGGTTACATGCCTGGACTGCCAGAATGGACTGCAAGAGCCTTGAACGCAGACATTATTACACTGGTTGAAGCAACGCCAGATGAAATTGCTGGCAGACGTTCTAAGGATGCAAGTCGTGCAAGAGATAGTGATGATATTGAACTGCATCAAAGTGTTAATCGTGAATATGCTGCCGTGGCTGCCGTTATCACTGGGGCTACTGTGGCCATAGTTGAAAATCACGATAATCAAATCGATGTTGCTGTAGAACAATTTAGGAAGATTTTAGGCAAATGACCGAAGAGAAACAAAATCCTGAGGAACCTGTCCAACCTCCCGCAATGGGTGGAATGTTATTGACTATGTTATTCATGATTTACATTATCATGAACCCAGAATTGAGAGATGGGATGGGGAATGCAGCAGGTGCTGTTTTAGGTTCGAAAATAACCTTTGATTATGAATATCCAGCCATGACATTCTTGCTGGCTGGAGTAACGATGATTTCTCTCACAACCATAATTCGACACATTCTCATAGACTGGGAATCTATGGCAGATACACAGAACAAGATGAGGGCTTATCAGAAGGAAATGGGAGATGCTCGTAAGAGTGGGAATGAACCAAGAATGAGGAAGCTTATGGATCTAAATCCTCAAGTTATGGTGCTCCAAAGTGAAATGATGTCAAATCAGATGCGTCCCATGATGTTTACAATGCTTATTGCTATCCCAATAATAATGTGGCTAAGGATATTTGTGGATGGGATGAATCATCAGGTTCTTTCCTTACCATGGGAAGGCAATTATAATCTGAATGATAGTCTATGGTTTTTGCCTCATTGGATTCTTGTTTATTCTGCTCTCTCTCTTCCGTTTGGACAGATTCTAATGAGAGGACTCAAGATCGTTTCTCTGAATATAAAATCAGAAGAACCGCTCTAGTGTCAATCTTTCAAAAAAGAATTTTTCCTGATGGATTGTTTCACGATTCCAATTTGTTTTAAAGTCTTTCATTCGGCTTGAAATTATCAAATATATTGAACCGGATTTTTCTAGATAATGTGCAGCTTCGGAAAGAAATGTTTCTGTGAATTCTATGCCGCCAGTTCCACCTTCTACTGCTAAATCCAATTCTGGGTCTTGATATTTTTGATCTGAAGGGGGGAGATATGGTGGATTGCAGATTATTGTCTCAAATTTACGATTAGGGACTGGAGTGAACATGTCTCCTTCCAGAATTTCAATATCAACATTGTTGTTAATGGAATTGAATCTAGTTGCCTCAACTGCCTTTGGATTTTTGTCCACTGCCGTTACCTGTAAGCTTTTTTTCGCAAGGTTGATTGATATTATTCCTGTACCGCAACCAATCTCCAGAACCGAGCCTGTTAACTCAGGAATATGGTTAATCATCAACCAGGAATCCTCTGCCGGTTCGTAAACTCCTTCGAAATTAGTAATGTTAATTTGGGACACGTTGTACCTGAAAGGAAGGGTTATATAACCTAATGTTTAAAGATATATAACTAATGGCTTGGAAACGGAAACGAGAGCAGTATCTGCTGAATATAACGGATGACTTTGCAGAAGACTGGAAGAAACTAAAGGATGAGGCACAAAATGAGGATATCAATGTCAGTGAAGCGCTTAGAAATGCGGTAATCTCAAAGAATAAATCCAGAAAGAAAAAGAGAGCCTTGGTACTAAGCCCACACACCGATGATGCTGAACTCGGATGTGGAGGAACAATTGCAAAAATGGTAGAAGAGGGATGGGCTGTTCATGTACTCTATTTTAGTGCAGTTAGTGACCGTTATCCAGATTTGATAGATGAGGCTGCAAAGTCAGGAGATATTCTGGGAGTCACTCATGAGGTTCTTAATTTTCATACTAGATTTTTCCCTAGAGATCGGCAAGAAATTCTTCAGGCACTTTATGATCATTCCAAAGAAAACGAATATGATGTTGTGTTTACTCCAACTACGACGGATATTCATCAGGATCATGGTGTAGTGACTTCTGAGGCAAAAAGAGCATTCCGAAGGTGCACGTTGCTTGGCTATGAATTGCCTTGGAACAATCTTTCCGTGTCATTAAACTGCTTTATTCCATTAAAAGAAAAGCACGTCAAAAAGAAAATCCTTGCCTTGGATTGTTACGACAGTCAAAAACACAATCCATACTTTAATGAGAAGTTCTTCCGTTCTGTAGTTAAGATGCGTGGAATCCAACTTTCGTGCGCATATGCCGAAGGTTTTGAAGCTATCAAAGTGAGGTTAGATCAATTGCTATGACGAAGGTCGCTATGATACTAGGGCACGATCTACTTGTGCCAAACGAAGATAATCGTGTCTATCGTGAAGCCCTCTCACTTGTCAATTCTGGATACCAAGTAACTGTATTCTGTTGGGCTCGTAGATTGGATAAATATGAGACTAAATGGGAGGAAGAGAGAGATGGAATTAAAGTAGTTAGAATTTTTCAGGAATTGAGTGGTGGGTTCTTTTCCAAAGTCAAAGGATTTCGCAAAGCTATGAAACAGCTTCAGGACAAAGTAATTGACTATTGGCCTGCCATAATTCATGCTCATGATTTAGAAGTTCTGGAGGCTGCTGTAGAAGCTAGTAAAGAATGCCGAGCAAAAGTAATCTTTGATTCACATGAAGACTGGCCCATGATGGAGAAAGTTCAAAATTGGTTTATTGGT
The DNA here is from genome assembly GCA_964432625.1 of uncultured archaeon. GTDB lineage: Archaea > Thermoplasmatota > Poseidoniia > MGIII > CG-Epi1 > CG-Epi1. The sequence continues at coordinate 973 of CAYSOH010000077.1, read as the reverse complement.
ACATATTACGGGCGAAAACAAAAATCCCTAATCAAAAAGGTTGATGCAGTTTTGACCGTCTCAGATGAACTGGCAGTACGTTTGGGTGGTGCCACTGTACTATATAATTCAGAACCTTTGGAACTAGTCGAAAAACCAGTTCTAACTGATAGATTTGGATTGGATGGAATTGTTGCAGGGTACATTGGAGGGTTGCGTAAACCCATTTTGGAAGAAATCCTAGGGGCTGCGTCAAAAGTCAGTGGATTGAGTTTGCTTATTGTGGGTGGGCCTCCCAAAGGAAGATCTGGATATACTAAAATGATAGAGGAATTGGAAGAAATGGCTGTGGAAAAAGGAGCGAATGCGAAATTCACCGGCCCCTTGCCATACAGCATGATGAGTGAATGCTACACTGCGTGTAACATTCTGATTGTAGGACATTATGTGGACGAACGACTGAGAGATTATGCAATGCCAAAGAAACTACTGGACGCGATGGCGTACAAGATTCCTGCTATAGTTGGGCCATATGAAGCTAGAAAGAAAATTGTAGAGAGATATGAATGTGGTTATGTTTCTGATGATTGGGTTGATACCTTAACTAAATTATCCAATGACAAAGAACTTAGGAATAAAATGGGTGAGAATGGATTCAAAGCATTCAAAATGAATTATTGTTGGGAATTACAAGAGAAAAAACTGCTTGAAGTATACGAAAACCTGTTAGAAGACAAGGCTGGTGAGCAACCGTGAGAATTCTACTTACGGGCGTTGGGTGTCCAGGTGCGCACGCGTTGATCAGTAATCTCAAGGAACAAGATCCAGAGATGTTCATTCTAGGTACAAATGCTACTGAACAGGCAATCGGTAGATGGTTGTGTGATGATTTCGCCGTGGTTCCTTGGGCTTATGAAGAAAATTATGTTGATTATATCGTTGATTTGGTGAAAAAGAATCAAATTGATATTGTCTTTCCTCAAACTTCTTGGGA
>CAYSOH010000076.1:0-4729 GCA_964432625.1 uncultured archaeon | reverse complement strand
TGTCAGGATTATCGTAAGCTGTAGATTGTGGTGTGGCAGACTGAATAGATCTTGGTGTAGGATAAGTATCGTCGCCTGCTTCCTTTCCAGACTCAGTGTCATCCCTATCAAATACAGCGGCAATAGGTATCATTCTACCAGGGTTTATTGGAATCTTTATGTCACCTGCCACTCCATCTCCATCAGTTTGGGTGGTCGGTACTTTCCAGACAGCACTGAAGGATGTGGAATCCCCTTCCTCCAAAGTAAATTCTTCATCTTCAATTGCATACTCTCTGAAGACCATTCGATTATTCCATACAGTATCTAGATATGAGGAATAAGCAGGAACGCCATCCTCTACCATAAAGACGAAGAGCTCACCATTTAGGTCGGTGCTTCCTCCTAGAATATCATCAGGTTCAGTTGGTATATCATCATCTCCCCCCGTTTGGCTGTGATAGGTAATATCCACTGTTATTTTGAATTGACCAGCCTCACCTTCACTTTCTGAACCAAGGAATTCGCTATATATGTCCAAATCAACAATTTTGAATGGTTCATCACCATCTTCACCTTCTCTCTGTCCAGAATCATCCATGGCTTGAACGTAATCATCATAATTTTCTTCACCACCTCCTCCAACGTATCTATAATTCCCATCAAATTGAGCGTTTGGAGTACCTGTCTGTCCATAATGGTCTCTCATTCTAGATCGTGAGTCATCAGTATGGAAAGGATCGTCACCAGCTCCACCATTAGTCTGGTGAAAAAAGATTATGTTGTATGGATTAGCTTCATCGTTTTCAGCATCATGAATAACTTCTTCCATTGCAGGATCAGCGTAACTCATACAGTACACACAACTCAAACTTGTAAACAGTTCAGCTAAAGGCCGATGAGTCCATTCGTTGGGATACTCTCTGTCAGAATCTTTGGTCTCAATTTCGTAGATTTCATTCGCTAAACCGGATGAACATGGTGTGCAAAATGAAAGTGCAACAGCCATCGCTACAGCTAGCTTTATCGAATCCAACATATCATTCGATTCTTTTAGTCATATATTAGATTATTGTTGGCGGGCAGATACAGGAGGATGTGGCGCGGGGAGGGGGATTTGAACCCCCGTGGGATAAATCCCATTGGATTAGCAATCCAACGCAATGGCCAGACTATGCGACCCCCGCTAATTCGTCTCGACCAACCGGTCATATAAGGCAATTACGCTCAAGTGTAGATAAACAAACTAATTTAATGCATAAACTGACTTGGTTATTTCCAATGACTTCGGATGAAATTGACTGGGACATCGCTGATGATGTTGAATGGGGAGTTGACGATGACATAGAATGGGAAGAAATAGACACAAATGAAGAGATATTAATAGAATTACGCAATGATCCTCAACCTAGTTTCTTTGTGCGCAAGTTTGCAGTTGTGTGGTGGCGTAAAGGTTTTTACAAAGCAGGAAAGGTTGATGGAACAGTCCGAGCAACTCCCACAAAATTTTTATTTTTAGATAAAGATGGCAAAACCCGATTAAAAATAGATAATAGCCAAATAGCTTCATTCGAATTGTATGAACACGATGGCGAATTTCCAATATTTTATAACGAACTTATAACTAAGAGCGGTGAAAAACATCAAATTACGACAGGAGTCAATGAGTCCCAGTCCAAGCAAAATCATCAAGATTTGAAAAATGCAATATCTGGCGATGGTACAGGTTTCAATCCAAAAATAAACGAATTAAAGATTATCACCTCCAATGATGGCAAACTTAGAGAGTTTTCACAGGCATTTGAGAAAACAAGTTTTTATCCGGTAAAGGCATTGTTTGATTATCCTGAAATTCAGGCATCTACACTAGAGAAAGTTGTAGATTTTGGGTTAGCTTGGTTAAAGGACAAGTTGGATCCGCCTTTTGTCATAGATGATGCAGGTGTGTTTGTTAATCATTTGAAGGGTTTTCCAGGAGTATACTCACGCTATGTTTATGATACTATAGGTCTTGAAAGCATATTAAAACAAATGGAAAATGTGGAAGATCGTAGAGCCTCGTTCAAATGTGTTTTAGGATTATTGCTTAAAGATGGGACAATACACAAATTTTCTGGAGAATCTCAGGGAGAGATAATAGATGAGATGCGAGGTGACAACGGATTTGGTTACGATCCCATTTTTGTTCCTAGTGGTTCGAAGAAGACGTTTGCTGAAATGTCTGAAGAGGAAAAGAACAGTACAAGCCATAGAGGTGAAGCTTTGACTAAATTGGTCAATTTTATTTCTAATAAGGACATCTAAAATGGAACTTTGCAAGACCTGCTCAAAACCGATTCTTTCCGAAAAAGAAGATCAGGTTTATTGTAGCTATGAATGCTGGTCTTCACGTCATAAAATTCTTGAAAAAGAATCGGCATTAATTGTTTGGTCTTCCATATTTTCAATGCTTGTTTTTCTGGCTCTACTTTTAATCATCGTCTTTGTAATTACAGATCAATCTGAACTTGCTATGCCTCTGTTTACTTTTATTGCAGGGTTATTTGTTTTTTTTGTTTTAAAGCAGATTTCTACTTCTGAAGAGACAAAAAATTTATTTAGTTTTCCGAAAGATTATGAGATTTGGCGTCTTATCATGTTGGTAATTGTGTTAGACGTTTTTGTAATCTTACCAGTACATGTGGCTATTACAACAATTTTATTTCCCAACGCTGACCAACAAGAAGTAATAACTATGTTTGAGGAAGCCTCCGATTTTTCGGTTATTCTTTTAGCTTTTACAGTTTCTATCTTGACTCCTTTTGCAGAGGAATTTTTGTTTCGTGGGTTCATTCTTGGTATGCTGATGAAAAGATATAGTGAAACACAGTCTATCGTAGCATCAGCTATTATTTTTGCAGTAGTCCATGAACCTATAGCAAGAGTTCTAGCATTTGGAGGAGGCTTACTTTATGGCTGGCTTAGAGTTCGAACAGGCAGTATCTTTCCCAGTATAATAGCTCATGCAATATGGAATGGATTTATCACAATTGTTGTAATCTTGTACTAGCCATGATTCATATATAGAGCAAAATTTGCGCCTTTGTGAAACATATCCTAGTATGTGTGGCTTGGCCGTATGCTAACGGACCATTGCATCTTGGACATATGGCAGGCTGCTATCTGCCGCCAGACATATTTGCAAGGTATCATCGCCTTAGAGGAAACAAGGTTCTGATGGTTAGTGGAAGTGATATGCATGGAACTCCTATCACAGTTACTGCACAGCGGGAAGGTAAGACACCAGAAGAAGTGGCAATGCATTATCACAAAATCAATAGCAAATCCATAGAAGATATGGGAATTTCTTTCGACCTATTCAGCCATACACATACCGAAGAACACGCTGAAGCAGCATTATGGATTCTTGATACACTTGATAAGGCAGGCTACATCGAACCACGAGTTTCTGAAGAACCATACGATCCTGAAGCAAAACAATTCCTTCCAGATAGATACGTAGAAGGCACCTGTCCACATTGTAAATATGAATCAGCCAGAGGCGATCAGTGTGATGACTGTGGAAAAACTCTCGATTCCAATGAGTTAATCAATCCACATCCCAAACTCAATCCAGATGCAAAGTTGGAATTCAAGGAAACGGAGCATTTATTCTTCAAATTGTCAGACTTCCGTGACACGCTCTTAGAATGGTTATCTAAGGATAAAGAACATTGGAGACCCTCAGTCCTCAATTTCACACGTAACTGGTTGGAAGAAGGTTTGATAGATCGAGCAATTACACGAGATTTAGACTGGGGTATCAAAATCCCTAGAGATGGTTACGAAAATAAGAGGATGTACGTCTGGTTTGAGGCAGTAATGGGCTATTACTCGGCTTCACTTCACTGGGCCAAGAATCAAGGGGACAAGGACCTTTGGAAAGAGTGGTGGGAAAACGATGCGGCTGAACACTATTATTTCATGGCTAAGGACAATATTCCATTTCACACTATAATCTGGCCAGCTATGCTGTCTGGTTGTGGATTACACCTTCCACATGATGTGCCAGCAAATGAGTATTTGCTCTTGGATTCAACACAATTCTCAAAGTCACGTAGACACGCCGTTTGGATGCCAGATTATCTGGATAGATACGATCCTGAACTTTTACGATACTATCTAGCATCTATAATGCCCGAACAAAAAGATGCTAATTTTACTTGGGAAGATTATGTTACTCGAATAAACAATGAATTGATAGGTAACTATGGGAATCTAATTCATCGTGTTATATCTTTTGCGAAGAAAAACTTCCCAGATGGATTAAATTCAGATGAATGCACAATATCTTCTCTACAGGAGAAGACTGAAGAAGTCCATGAACGTGTGGCCAAAGCGCTTGAGGCTTGTAAATTCAAGCGCGCTCTACAAGCGATAATGGAATTATCACAAGCAGGAAATATTGCACTTAATGAGGCTGCGCCTTGGAAACAATTGAAAGCAGACAAAGCTGCCTGTGAAAAGACGTTAGTCACATTCCTGAATGTATGCCGTAGCCTTTCAGTTATGATGACACCATTCCTTCCAACATCTTCACAGAAAGCTTGGGAATATATGGGTCAAGAAGGAAAAATTGAAGATTATGGATGGGATTCAGTTACTGAAATCAAAACAGACTTCAGTCTGAAAACACCACTTCCACTGTTCACTAAGTTGAACATGCAAGAAATTTTGGAGAAAGAAATGCCCCCTGAGGAAACAAACGAGC
>CAYSOH010000075.1:0-4922 GCA_964432625.1 uncultured archaeon | reverse complement strand
AAAATAATTTTATCGGTGTGTTATAATACTAACAACATCTCTGTCTTTTACTTCATGATTAAGTCCAACCGTCTGACCTGGAAATTTAGCAGAAGGTCCCCAAACCTGTGAATAACGGAATTTACGGGTGAAGTCTCTGTGCAGACGTTGACATATCTCAGCTATCGTAGTTCCTTTTCTAACAACCATTGGTTCTTCTAGATCGGCTTTTTCTCCTTGTGGTTTCATATACACTGATATGAAATCCAAAGAATTGTAAATTTGATTCTTCAATTTGATTATACCTTTTTTAGTCGGTGCAGAGACCTCAATTGTCTTTCCATCTCTGCAAAGATCTCTTGCCTCTTTCAGCTGTTCCTTGTTAACCATATCAACCTTTGTCAGAACATTGAAAAAAGGGGCGTAAACCCTAGTCTTTGCTAGAATATCTACCAGATCATCCAAAGTGATTTTCTCTCTTAAAACGACTTGGGCGTTAACTAGGCCATACTCTCTAACCACTGTCTTGATAGCTTCCTCTTCTACATCTTGTGTAATAGTTGAGATTACCTCTATCCCTCCTATACCTGTTTTGGAAACACTACCATTTGGTGGTCTACTGTTCAAACGAATTCCTGAATCAAATAATTCTTTGAGGATGACATGTGGGGCTGGTTCGACCGCATCTATTACATGTACAATTAAATCTGCTGAACGTATAACTGAAAGGACTTCCTTCCCTCGTCCTGCTCCTCTAGCTGCACCTTCTATCAAGCCCGGTAAATCAAGAATCTGAATGTTTGCATCCTTGTACTTCAAAACGCCTGGAACAACATCCAATGTAGTAAATGCATAAGACCCAGTTTCACTTTCTGCATCGGTAAGACAATTGAGTAAGGTGGATTTTCCAACACTTGGAAGTCCAACTAAGGCCACTGTAGCATCACCTGCCTTACGAACCCCATATCCGCTGCCTTTAGGTCCTGATGAACTTATGATTACTTCTTCCCTTAATTGAGCAAGTTTTGCCTTAAGTTTACCAATATGATGTTGGGTTGCTTTGTTATACTTGGTATTGGCGATTTCTTCTTCAATCTCTGCAATCTTATCAGTAAGCGACACAATGCTTCAGATTTAGGGGGGGATTAAACGTATTGAGTTGACATCAACTATAAAATTACACCACGCAATCTGCGCAGTATGGTATATCCTTGGAGTAAAAAACCAAAAGAAGAAGTTGAGGAGCCTGAAACGGAAATAATAGAAGACAAAGTGGAAAGCTTTGAGGAGATAAAAGAAGATAATCGTGAGGATGTACAAGAATCTGAGGATAGCTCTATAGATGAAGAAAACGTTACGGAAGAGGTTGTAGATAGTCTGATTTTGAACATACTCAAACTTGAAGGATACAAAATGGACTCGGGAGAATTGTTTCAAGCATTCAGAGAGGCAGGTGGAGAAATGGAAAACTTCAAGGGTGAACTCGACAAACTGTCAGTGTTAGGTAAAATTAAATCTGATAGTGATGGAAAAATAATGACTGTGCAAGACTACCAACAAGAAAAATCTAGGCAAGAAGATGATGATACGGAAGTGTCTATTGAAGAAGAAGCTGAGGATAACACTGAAACTGAAGACGAAAACTCGGAAGAAGAAAGCGAGGATGAAGATATAGAATCGATTATTAAATTGAAAGAGGAAACTGATAACTGGCTTATAGAACAACTTAAGAATAAAGAAAACATTGGAAACAATGAAGATTTACGAACTGAGATTGCCGAATTAAAAGAAAGAGTGCAGAAATTAGAAAACGTTATTAAAAATATGAACAAAGCTTTTGAATAATGGTTGTGAAGCAAAATAGAGGAAGGAAGAGATACATTCTGTTTACTCATGATTCTGATGTGAGTCGAAACCAGATTAATAATTTTTTTAATATGCACCTCAAGGAATTAAAAGGTAAAATAAAATCTAAACTTGTAAAATATAATTCTAATAATGGAATAATTCGAGTTGATCACAAATTATCTCAAGATGCAAGAGAAATAATGAACCGGAATGGTAGAGAAATGGGAATAAAAACCATCAGAACTAGTGGAACTCTGAAGGGGCTTGAGTAAGACTGGAGCAATCATTATTATAGGTAGAGTTTTGACTAAAATAATGGACGAAGATTCAGAAGGTTGGGAAGAGACACAATACGAATCTTTAGATTGGGGAGATGAAGAAGAAAGTAGTTCAATATCTCTCTATCCCACAACTAGCAAACCAAGTCAGGCGGCTATAGCTCTACTACTTGCCGGATTTATTTTACTAGGAACTGCAACGACAATGAATGGAATCCTAAGCGATGAAGAAAGAGTACAAGGTGTAACTGTAAAATACAATGAAGTCATGACTGAGATGGGAATCGAAATTGATGAAGAGGGGGAAGAAGTTGATGAGTCACTAGTCAAACAGATTCTGAAATTTGGAATGATTTGGGAACTTGTATGCGCAATTCTTGCATTTGTTGGGGGTGCACTCCTCATGATGCGACAGAATTACAATTTAGTACTCCTAGGATGTGCCGCAGCCATAGTTGGTTTAGGTGGATTATTGTTATCTACTCTCCTAGGTGCAATTGCACTTTACCTAACCTTTCAAAGTAAGCCTGAATTTGGAATATCAGATCAGGATGAGAGCTGGTAAGGTTGTTACCTGAACTGTTAGAGTATCTGAACATCAAAGAATTATATCCTCCACAAAAAGAAGCTATCGGTGTTGTTGAAAAAGGGGAATCTGTTCTCATGTCGGTGCCAACTGCAGCAGGAAAGACTCTAGTGGCCTATACTGCACTTATGAGAGCAGTTAAGGGCGGAAAAAAGGGAATCTATCTAGTTCCCCTTAGAGCGCTTGCATGGGAAAAGGTAAACGAGCTAAGAGACATTTGCAGAAATATACTGAACGGAGCAAAAATTGGTGTTTCAGTAGGAGATTTTGACAAAGCTAGGGGTCTATCAAAATACGATATAATTATTGCAACCTCGGAAAGAGCAGATTCTCTAATTCGACACAATCCTTCGTGGTTGACCGAGGTTGGTTGTCTTGTGGCTGATGAAATACACTTAATCAACGACTCTGGTAGAGGCCCTACACTAGAAGTTACACTTTCCAAATTTAGAGAGATTAATCCTACAATACAAATTATTGGCCTTTCCGCCACAGTTTCTAATTCAGACGAAATCGCTCAATGGCTAGATGCGACTCTAGTAAAGAGTGATTTTAGACCAGTGCCACTGAAAAGAGGAATTTCCATAGATAAAAATATAGAATGGGAGGATGGCGAGAAAAGTGGTATTGGATTAGCGGGTGTTGAAGGTATTACTGCCGATAACTTACCTGAACAATGTTTAGTTTTCGTGGCTACCAGAAAGGCTGCTGAAGCGCAGGCGAGAAGATTAAGCAGCATAATAGGAAAAAGACTGAATACGAAAGAACGAGAGGGACTAAAATTATGGTCAGAAAAGATGAAACAAGGTGCCGACGAGGTGACATCTGTTGACTCCAGCCTTTCGAAGATAATTGAGAAAGGTGTTGCATACCATCATGCTGGGCTAACAACTCGCCATAGACAAATAATCGAAGGAGCATTCAGAGATAAGAGTCTGAAGGCGCTCTGTGCGACTCCAACATTGGCTGCTGGCGTCAACCTTCCAGCGAAAAGAGTGATTATCAGAGACTTGAGTCGTTGGGAATCTGCATTCCAGTCAAATCAACCATTGCCTGTTCTAGAAGTACAGCAAATGCTTGGAAGAGCTGGAAGGCCTGGATTTGATGTGGATGGTGAGGGTATACTTGTTGCCAAGAACAAAGAACAGATTGAATATTACACTGAGAACTATTTTGAGGGGGAAACGGAACCAGTAAACTCAAGACTTGGAAGTGAACCTGCACTGAGAACACATCTTCTTTCCCTAATAAATTCTGGAACAATAAATACCAAAGAAGGGCTGCATGAATTTCTTGGAAAGACATTATTTGGTGCACAAGGTGAACTTTGGAGAACACAGCACCGCTTGAACAAAGTCCTTGATTTCCTAGATAAAGAAAATCTCATAGAGATAGAGGGAAGACAGGATGGTGATTTTGTACCTGCAAACAGTCATACGAATGAAAAACTAAAGCCAACTGCGTTTGGTAGAAAAGTTTCACAATTGTATATAGATCCCCTATCGGGAGTGATTATTCGCAATGCTTTAGAATCTGAAGTTGAGACAAATCCTCTTGGGATTCTGCACACAATTGCAAGAACGCCGGATGTCTATTCATTATATGTTAGAAAAAACGAAATGGAAACCTACCTAACGCACTTGATGCAAATGGGGGACGAACTGATGCTGCCTCCTCCTGTAGAACATGTTGAACTGGAATTTTACTTATGGGATCTTAAAACTGCATTATTATTGATGGATTGGATAGAAGAAACTCCCGAAGAACATCTTCTAAAAAGATATTCAACAACACCTGGAGACATAAGGGCAAAGGTAGAAACTGCTGAATGGATTCTTTATGCAATGAGTGAAATATCTGAATTAGTGTCTCCACAATCAACCAAAATGGTAACCGAACTACAGATACGTGTAAGCAATGGTGTTAGGAAAGAACTTTTGCCACTTCTAGAATTAGAAGCAATAGGAAGAGTAAGAGCAAGGGCTCTGTTTAATTCTGGCTTCACAAGTCAACGTTCAATAAGAGATGCAAAACCGAGTGATCTCGCTAAAATAACGGGTATAGGATCTAGGCTTGGTGAAAAACTGTCTGGGAAGAAAGAACCTGAGCAAATACGTTTTGAGTTAGGCTAATTAACAGCGTTCCCTTGGCAATACAGTGGTAAGATTTGTTCGTGACCAGCCAGATGCCTACATTTACAGTAGTTTTGGAACAAGAATTTTCTTTGCAGG
>CAYSOH010000074.1:0-5140 GCA_964432625.1 uncultured archaeon | reverse complement strand
TCTTTTAGGCAAAAATACGTTCAACAATCCAAGCCGCATCGAACGGCATGATGTCACCATATTCTTGTCCAATACCAACAAACGCAATCGGTTGACCGATAGCCGATGAAATACTCAATGCAGCTCCACCTTTGGCATCTACATCCAATTTGGTTAGAACAACCGCATCAATGCCGACCGCCTCATGGAATTTCTTAGCCTGATCTACTGCGTCATTACCTGCCAGTGAATCCCCAACAAACATGATCAAGTCAGGTTTAGCGACCCGCTTAATCTTCTTCATCTCATCCATCAAATTAGAATTAGTCTGCATTCTACCTGCAGTATCTATCAAGACAATATCTCTGTGCTTTGCCTTGGCGTGCTCAACCGCATCGAATGCAACTGCCGCAGGATCTCCTCCTGCCTGATGCTTGATGAATTTACAATCAAGACGGTTAGCATGTAATTCCAATTGTTCAATGGCACCAGCACGGAAAGTATCTGACGCTGCCAGAACAACACTCTTTCCGTTCTCTTTCAACCAGCTAGTTATTCTTGCAATGGTCGTGGTCTTGCCAGTCCCATTGACTCCCACAAATGCAATCACCAATGGTTCGTCTCTCTTCTCAAGTAATGTCTGCGGATCAAAGGAAGTCTTGGACAATAATTCGACCAAACTAGCCTTCAATGCTTTCTCAATCGTCGGTACGATGGCCTTACGGCTCTCGACTCTGAGACCAATCAATCTTTTCCTGATTATCTCCTTCATTTCCTCCAAGGCCTCTATCGCGACATCAGATTCTAGAAGTGCCAGTTCCATTTCCCATAGCACGTTATCCAAGTGTTTTTCCTGGATTACCGCACCACTGTCACGTTCTTCGGGTCTAAATGTCTCATAATCCAATTTCAATTCAGGGTCTAATTCCTCCTCGGCCTTCTTGCTAGCACTTCGGAATCTGTCCCTTAATGCTTTGAACATCAGTTAGACTCCCTTTGGGAGTTCAAGAACTCGGCTCGGTCTCTGATAGCCACATAATCCTGTTGAGACTTGCTGAGATTCTCCTGATAAGTTTGACTTGCCTTCTCCAGATCCTCAAGGCGATTGTTGAGACGTTTCAATGAATCTTTTCTGGTCGTTTCCATGTATACTCTGGAGCCCACACCGACCAATACTCGGTCAGGATTCTCAATTGTAGTGAAAACCGAGGTGTTATGCCCAACTGGCACTAACATCTCCATATTCTTCTTGGAATCAAGCATTCCATTCAATGTCTCTTGGGCTTGAGCGATATCTGCCCTGACATTGGATATAGCTTGTAATTGTGATTCCCAGTAGCGAATCTGATCCTCATACTGAGGAAGGGCATCTACGAGTTGTCGTAGTTCGGTCTCAGAATCGCTCATTATTGTCCATTTAGGTGGCTATAAAATAATCATCCCAAAAAACGACAAGCATAATTACTCCCCCGGCTGAAGTTCAAAGCGAGCTTCGAAGACAGGGCTGATTAATGATGTTCTGTGCAAACGTTCGCATACACGACGCCTTTGGGTCCCCACCGGATTCGATGATGGAAGGGACAACCCCGGCGTCTTACATTTCCCGAACAGGGTCAGGGCCCTGATTCATGATGGTGCCCGTTAAGTTCGGGGCAAAGGTCGCCTTCGGGCGGCCACCTTTTGTTTATGGTATTTTTGAAGAATGATGGGAGTGAATCTTCCACTTTGTCCCAGCTCTTTCTAAAACAAAAGTAAATCTTGCTGGGGCCACCGTTTTCTCACCATTCTCAGTCAAATCAAAATCATACGTTCCATTGGCCACACCCATGCGCCTGTGACCAAAATCTTCCTCCTCAATCGTAGTGATTTTACCACAAGGCTGTAACTTCACAAAAAAATCAAAATATTCCCTTATATCACTATGACCTTTACGTAATTTACCATCCAGAGTTCCCAATAACACTGCCTCTTCTTTGTACAACGAAACTATGTTCTCTACATTATTGGAACAAATTGTTTCCATCCACTCCTCAACAAATTCAGTCGGCGTTTTCATTGGAAGGTCCTATCAAACTCCTTCTTGAAATTATCTAGCTCTGATTCATCTAGATTATTGACGCCACCGGCCTTCTCACGGCCGCCACCACCAAATTTCTTGCACAGATCTCCTGCACCATGTGGATTATTAAGTGAAGAACGGACGGATATCCTATAGGTCCCATCGGAATTCAAGACTGCTATTGCACACGCCAAATCCTTGTTGGTAGAAACCAGATGATTGCTGAAAGAACCCATTATACGATGGGTCCAGGCCTCATTTGGAAGTGTGTAAATCATAGTGCTCTCGCCGATTGAATATGGTTCTTGACACACTGCTGAACTCATATCTGCACTAAAATTCTCAAGTAATGTTGGGAAAATATCGCTCTGTTCTGTAAACCGAAATATGTCTGAACCACAGGCTTTGACTGCTTCGGCTATTTCCTCTGGAGTGTAAAACAGATCTTCCACCGTTTGACCATAACTATTGTAATTTACAACCAGACCAATCTGTTTCAGAACAGTGATTTGCTCTTCACTCAGATTTTCAGATTTTGCCATATTCATAGCTAAATCCATGTGATTATCGCCGAAGGCAGTTGCAATCGACCAAAGACGATTCTTGCCTCCAACATATGAATTGACAATAAGACCTGTCGAAACATTAGGTTCAGTATTGATATGATAAGTCATGTTAGGATGGTCTATCATCTCACCTGCATTGTGATGATCAAAATATTCTACGATAGCACCAGAATCAAGTAATCTCTGGACATCCTTTCGATTCTTGGCGTGAGATACATCCATGATAGTGACCATATCACCTTCACCAGCATCCACTCGGCTCACAAGACCGACATCGCGCTTGACTCCAGTTACCAGAATCGCATCCCTAGGATGGGACAGACGTAACTGATGCCATGCGAAAATCCCGTCCGTATCACCGTTGAAAACATCGTAATTGGTCATTATTTGATTAACCAGCTTGGCAGGTTCCCTATTTGCCTTTTCTCAAGGAAGTCACAGGTCTGATCTATATCCTTCTGGTAATATTGTGTTAATTCACTGCGAAGAGAATCAGATATTGTTTCAGTGTGTGGTTTAGCATTCAGAAGATTGTAGATACCACTGAATGGCCACTTTAGCCAAGGCATATAGTACCATACTCCAGAAAACATTCTGTCAAAGGATGTTGCCACTCTCTGTAAACCCTTGCTTCGATAGACCATTGATTTGTTCTCTACTCTGGTTCGTTTACTGCCGATTTGACTGAAATCAAGGTCCAACCACTTGCAAATCTCTTCAATGAACTTCGGTTCATTCCTCACCATATCATCAAAGAAATAGATTCGCATTCGGCTTCCAAAAACATCATGCCAGTCTGACAACAAGGACGCGTATTTTCCACCAATCATCGCCCAGAAATCATAATTTTCCTTCTGTATCTGTTGATCTGAAGGGATTTTCTTACACTCCTCAATATATTTTATGAAATTTAGATTACCATCAATATGTCCTAGACTTTTCTTGTACTTGTAGAATGAGAATAACCGTTCGGTGGGATTTCGTAATACGATTATGATCTTTGCATCAGGTGAGAAAGTATTGATAGCATTTGCACTTTCCTTACCACCATAGAAGTAGCCTGGTGTCGCCTCCATTGCATATTTCTGTCCAGAATATCCTGCGAAACATTTGTTGTAGGTGCCCAAACTAGCCTCCATCTCCTTAATCTTGAATGGATGGAAATAACCCGGCTCCTTGGGATTCGAAGGGTGGACCTCAGGATGCAGGGCCAAATATCGGAATAGGGAGGTAGTGCCTGCCTTCGGAACTCCGGCTATGAACAGGTTCGGATTCACAGTGTATGAGGGAATAACCCTTTATAATACAAAACTAGATTGAAACAATAATGACTACCTACATTAAGCAATACGGAATTCAAAGAAGTTGTACTAATTTCGTTAAAGTGTTGCTTGAAAATAATCTGGAGAATACTACTGTTCTAACTAATGTCCTAGGGTGGAAACATGGCCCTCATAAAGATAAGATAGATTGGGAAGGAAAGGATTGGAATGTAGGGGAAAAATTGGAAGAATATGTGTCTTCCGAGGAACTTTTGAACATAAAGAACGCGTATAAGGAAGAAAGAATACAATACATCATCTGTCTGAAAGATCCTTATGCTTGGCTTATGAGTTATTCAAAGTACCTGAATCGGAAGGATAAGGTTCGTTCTCTAGGAGGCCTAGTTAGCGAAGGAAAGAAATTCGTTGCACGAAAGAGGGGAGTTCAATTAGATGAGATTGGAGAATATCTAGAAAACTGGAACCTAGTGCATCGGAATTGGACGGAGTTCAACGATACAAATCAAAAATGCACTACCACCAAATTTGAGGACCTGCTACAGAATCCACAATCTGAGGTCAAGAGACTAGCGACTTTTTTCAATGCGAAAATGAAGGATGATTTTTACCTTCCTGAAAAGAAAATGAAAAGAGGAGGGGAGAAAATGGCAAAAGATAATTCAACTGAAGACGTAGCTTTCGACAAAAAATACTATGATGAGAGAAAGTATCTGTCCCATTTTAATGATGAAATGCTAACTGAGGTCAGGAAACACATAGATCTGGATGTTGTCGTGAGGTTGGGTTACGATATCATCTGAGAATTGATTCGTATTGTTTGACCACTTTTTTGGCCGATTCCACTGGGTTATGGAACTTCTGAACGAAATCGTGACCTGCCTTGCCCACTTCTACCAGAAGCTTACGATTGTTGTAGAATTCTGTTATCTTTGATGCGAGATCATCGGGTTGAATGCTTACTACTGGAAGATTATACTTGTCATAAAGCGAATCTGTGAGTGAACAGATAACTGGGCGTCCCAAAGCCATTGATTCTATTGAGAATACACCATATATCCCAAATTCTGGATTTAACCAATCGATTATCAGATCATGGCTTGATATTTGCTCTAACAACTCTGAATGTTGTGAATTCTCTACTAGTGTAAATTGGATGTCCAAACCTTCCTCCTCGAGATTGGAAATGGCTGATATTACTGCTTCAGTGTTCTTGACCTGTCTATTTGTTGGAGCATGTAGAATCTTCAGTGGAC
>CAYSOH010000073.1:0-5202 GCA_964432625.1 uncultured archaeon | reverse complement strand
TGTAATAGGTTTGTCTGGAGGTATAGACTCTGCTACAACTCTTTCCTTAGCAGTCAAAGCTTTAGGAAACGAGAATGTTACAGGCTTGATTCTACCTTTTGTTCAGACAGAATCAGTCAGTTTTGCATCAGATCATGCGAAATCACTGCAAATTCAGACCAAAAAAATTGATATTTCAAATGTAGTAAAGGTTTTCAGAGATTCAACAGATTCATTTTCATCACAATCTTCAGAAGGTAATCTACATTCGCGAGTAAGGATGGTATTTCTTTATGGGGAAGCCTTCAATTCAGAGTCATTGGTTATGGGAACCTCAAATAAGTCAGAACTTTTAGTTGGTTACTATACTAAGTGGGGGGATGGAGCTTCAGATTTACTACCTATAGGAGATCTTTACAAATCTCAAGTATATCTTTTGTCTGAAGCTTTGGGAGTACCTAAGGAGATTATCGAAAGAAAACCTACTGCAGAGCTATGGGAAGGCCAAACTGATGAAGATGAATTGGGGATAAATTATTCTACTTTGGACCAAATATTATTGGGTCTTGAGCGCCAGTTCTCTTTTAAAAGCATATCGTCTAAAACAGGCATAGATTTAGATGCAATAAAAAGAATAGATAATCTAATCAAACGTTCTATTCACAAACGAGTCTTTCCACCTGTTTGTAAAATAGGTAGAAGGACAGTTGGTTTGGATTGGAGAGAGACCATAGGCAGTAATTAAATCTAAAATTAGATTATTACGTGATTTAGCGAATCTCTATTTTCTCCTTTTTTATTCTTTAATACAGTGGAACCAACACTTCATTTTTGATAGGTTCTACCATTTTTTTGACTTTTTTGGGGTGGTAGTAACTCTAAAAATGGTAAAAATGATTTTTTTATGGTAGTATGTAACGCTTAATATATAGTACCTTAATAGCGGCAGACCGTGAAATTAAATCGAATATTTTTGCACTTTGACCCATTTTCGCCACCCTTGGGGGTGGCCTGATTGCCAGCTAAAGTAAACGGACTTAAAATAGGACGCAAATTTACAGATGCAGGTAGTGATCCTTTCAAGAAACTAGATTGGAAGAAGCGAGATGTAGAAATTAGAAATTTTGATGGGACTGTGGCATTTTCGATGGACAATGTTAATCTTCCAGACAATTATAGTCAAGTGGCAGCTAATGTGTTGGCTCAGAAGTACCTACGTAAGGCTGGTATACCAAAAAAATTAAGAAAAGTTAAGGAATCTGATGTTCCTTCTTGGCTTCAGAAGAGTGTCCCAGATGCTAAAGCATTGGAATCTTTACCAGAATCGGAAAGAACAGGGGAGGAAATTGATGGAAAGCAAACCTTCAGACGTTTGGCAGGTACTTGGACGTATTGGGGATGGAAGCATGGTTATTTTGCAAGTGAAAAAGATGCGCGTTCATACTATGATGAAATGTGCTATATGCTTGCTTTCCAGATGGTTTCTCCCAATTCACCTCAATGGTTCAATACAGGTTTAAACTGGGCATATGGTATCGAAGGCCCGCCACAGGGTCATTATTTTGTCAATCCTGAAACTGGTGAATTAGAAAAGTCGACCAATGCCTATGAGCATCCTCAACCACATGCATGTTTTATCCAATCTGTATCTGATGATTTAGTTAATCAGGGAGGAATAATGGACCTTTGGACACGGGAGGCCCGTCTTTTCAAGTTTGGTTCAGGAACTGGTAGCAATTTTTCTAGGATTAGAGGCGAAGGAGAACCGCTTTCTGGTGGTGGGATGTCATCAGGTTTAATGTCTTTTCTAAGGATAGGTGATCGTGCAGCTGGTGCAATAAAATCTGGTGGAACTACGAGGCGTGCTGCCAAAATGGTCTCTTTGGATATGGACCATCCTGATATTGAGCATTTTATTAATTGGAAATTAACAGAAGAAGAGAAAGTTGCAGCATTGGTAGCTGGTTCCCAGCACCTTCAAAATCATGGTAATGAGATACTTGCAGCAATTCAGGCACATCCTGAAGAAGAGACTCGTTTTAATCAGGTAGTCAATAAACCCTTAGCAAAATCTATCAGTTTGGCATTGAAGGCATACATTCCAGAGAATCTAGTTGCTCGTGTGCTAGAATTAGGGGAGCAAGGGTTCACTCACATTGAGATTGATACATACGATACTTCTTGGGAAGGTGATGCATACGCAACAGTTTCAGGTCAGAATAGTAATAATTCAGTGAGAGTTAGCAATGATTTCATGCAAGCAGTTATTGGAGATAAGGACTGGAATTTGTATTGGAGAACAGAACTTGAGGATGCTGAGAAAGAAGGCCGAGACCCAAGCCCATGCAAGACTCTTCCTGCAAATGAGCTTTGGGACAGTATATCTCGGGCAGCTTGGTCGTGTGCCGATCCAGGATTACAGTATGATACTACTATCAATGAATGGCATACTTGTTCATCAGATGGCAAGATTAACGGCAGTAATCCGTGCTCTGAGTACATGTTTTTAGATGATACTGCATGCAATCTTGCAAGTCTTAATCTGGTAAAATTCTATGACCAAGAGACTAGCCAATTTCAGACAGAGGAGTACAGCCATGCTATCCGTTTATGGACGATTGCACTTGAAATATCAGTACTTATGGCTCAGTTCCCGTCCGAGGAAATTGCAAGGAGAAGTTATGATTACAGAACACTGGGATTAGGATATGCCAATATCGGTTCATTATTGATGCGTATGGGTATCCCATATGACGATAATCGAGCATCAGCCATTTGCGGTTCACTCACTTCAGTATTGGGCGGCGTTTCTTACAAGACCAGTGCTGAAATAGCAGCAGTCAAGGGCCCATTCCCAAGATATGAGCAGAACAAGGAGAATATGCTCCGTGTAATGCGTAACCACAAGAGAGCGGCTTACAATTCTGTGGATGAGGAGTATGAGGGTCTTACTGTTAAACCCAAGGGAATAGATCCCAATTATTGTCCTGAATATTTACTGACCGCAGCAAGGAATTGCTGGGACCAAGCAGTGGAAATGGGAGAAAAAGTTGGTTTCCGTAATGCCCAATCAACAGTGATTGCACCTACAGGTACTATAGGGATAGTAATGGACTGTGACACAACAGGGATTGAACCAGATTTTGCATTGGTCAAATTCAAGACTCTTGCAGGAGGTGGGATGCTTAGAATAATTAATCAGTCAGTTCCACCAGCACTCAAGAGGTTGGGATATGATGATACTCAGACAGATGAGATTGTGAAATATGTTATGGGATCGGGTACGTTTGATGGCTCACCTGAGGTTAATCGTGATTCCTTACAAAAGAAAGGTTTAACACCAGATATCATAGATTCTTTAGAATCCCAAATTGATAGTTTCACATCACTTAATTTGCTTGTCACACCATTATCAGTAGGGGATGACTTTTGTAAGTCAAATTTACGTGTCGAAGATTCAGACCTTGATGAGTGGGATTTTGATCTTTTGCATCATCTTGGTTATACAAAGGACCAACTAACTAAGGCTAATGATTACATCTTTGGTAGACTGACTATCGAGGGTGCTCCTCACATAAAGGAGAAAGATTTAGCCGTTTTTGACTGCGCAAACAAGTGTGGCCAGTATGGTACCCGTTCTATATCTTGGAGTGCTCATATCAATATGATGGCTGCAGCTCAGCCATTCATATCTGGTGCAATTTCAAAAACTATCAACATGCCGCATGAGTCAACTATTGAGGATATCAAGCAAGCCTATATGGATTCCTGGAGATCTATGATAAAAGCAAATGCACTTTACCGCGATGGTTCCAAACTCAGTCAACCTTTGATGTCAGGAACGGTTCTCAAGGTCGATGTTCAGGAGGATGAATTACTGGCCGAGGGAATTGTCAGTGCTGAACAGGCAGTTGAGGTGATGGCAGATGCACTTCCAACCCCAGATGCTAGACCTTTGGCACAGAAAGTTGTTACTAGGTACATAGCTCAAAGACGCCGCTTACCTAACAAACGTGGCGGCTATATTCAGAAGGCAAAGATTGGTGGTCACAATGTTTACCTTCATACTGGTGAGTATCAGGATGGAACTCTTGGTGAAATATTTATCGATATGCACAAAGAGGGTGCGGCTTTCAAGGCATTAACAAACGCGTTTGCGATTGCAGTTAGTTTGGGATTACAGCATGGCGTTCCGTTAACAGAGTTTGTAGACGCATTTATTTTCAATAGATTTGAACCAAACGGTCCAGTTATCGGTAATGACAGAATCAAGATGTCCACTAGTATCATAGACTACATATTCCGTGATCTTGCTGTTAACTATCTTGAGAGGGATGACTTAGCCCATGTCATGCCAGAAGATTTGCAGCCAGATATAGTAAGGAGTGAGGGGGAAGCTGAAACAGAGCAGAATCTTAATTCAGGGCTGAGCCCAGCTGGTAATGCAAGCGATGGGCATGAGATACAACTTACTTTAGATGATATGGATTCCATCAAAGCAGATACTGACACAGCTCAAACGAGCATAAGTGAGTTGTCAGTAGCTGCAATCCCTACAACTTCAGGAGATGAGACTGCTGTAAAAGAGGCAGGAAAGTTTGGGTTTGAAGGTGATCCTTGTCCAGAATGTGGACAATTTACTTTGGTTTCCAATGGAAGTTGTTTAAAGTGCGTGAGTTGTGGAGCAACTACAGGCTGTTCTTAGAGCAGACAACTGAAAACTAAATAAGCCCAACTTAGATGCGCAAATAATGAGTAGTGAAAAGAACTCAGCATCTATAAGTGGGAAAATATCTGACGGGATGTCTAGTTTTGAGAGTTACAACAATAAAGAAATCTATCGTTTTGATGGCCTAGGTTTCGTCATAACTGGCCGCTTGGTTTCAGGTCTTTGTGGCTTTGTGATAATTGTTTTGATGCTAATGATTACATTTTCGTCTGCTGCAAATTCGGTAATGATTGCAGATTTAGGAGGTTCTAAAGCATATACTGCAGATGTAGTAATTACTGAGAATTCAGGCCCCTCATTATCAGGCTCCTTGAACGAAGGTGAATCAATTGAGTTTGGATACCTCTTGGAAGAAATGGAATGGGACTATACACAAGAAATGCGAATTACAGAAATCATAGTTTCAGTAAATTGGGATGCTAGTGGCGGTGCAGGTCCTGGAAGACAAGTTACGTTTGAAGTTTCTTCAGATAATAATACAGCAGGAGAAAGCC
>CAYSOH010000072.1:0-5245 GCA_964432625.1 uncultured archaeon | reverse complement strand
GAACCAATCGGTCCTTATTCACAAGGTGTTGTGTCAGGAGGATATTTTTTCCTATCTGGTCAAGTTGGCCGTAGACATGATACCACTGAACTGGAAAAGGGGGTTGCGGCGCAAACACGCCAAGCAATCCTAAACATGAAGGCCGTGCTAGCTGAAAAAAATCTAACTTTAGATAATGTAGTGAAAACAACTGTCTTTCTTGCAGATATGGATGATTTCGCTGAAATGAATGGTGTGTATGCAGAATATTTCGACGAGAATACTGCTCCGGCCAGATCTACTGTACAGGTCGCAGGACTGCCATTGGCTGCCGATATGGAGATAGAAGCAATCGCTTCTCTGGGATGAAATCCGGAAGTGGTTTTATCACCCCCCTACTCGGAAAATAATGTACGTTGTTAGCGGTTCAACTCACCAGAGGCTGGGTGCCTCTTTGGCTGAGGAATTGGACGCTGAATTTTGTGGTGTAGTGAATCGACATTTCCCTGATGGTGAGCGATATATTCGTATTCTGATGGATGTCACTGGGCAGGATGTCGTCGTTATACAGAATACATTTCCTGACAAGAAAATCGTTGAACTATTGCTCATTCTGCAAGCTGTAAAAGAATCTGGGGCAAAGACGGTTACTTGTGTTATTCCATACATGGGTTATTCCAGACAGGAAAGAGTATTCCAGAGTGGTGAAGCAAGGTCTGCAAAGGCAGTTGCTGGAGCTATTGGGACTATGTGTGACCGTGTCTTCACGATAAATGTCCATACCCCTGACGTTCTACAATTTTTTGGCTGTGAGGCTAAAGATATCAATGGTTCTAGGGAAGTTGTAAGATATCTAAAAGGATTCAAACCAAACATGGTCGTCGCTCCCGATGAAGGTTCAAAGGACCGTTGTACTTTAGCTGCAGATATGTTGAAAGTCCCTGTACACGTAATGAAGAAGGTTCGTATTGATGGAAGGACTGTAGAGACTTCTTCCGGTCCTGTTGATGTGAAAGGATCTACTGCTGTAATATTGGATGATATTATCTCGACTGGAGGCACTATCGCGACGGCTGCGAACATCCTTAGAGATGGTGGAGCGGCGAGAATTCTAGCTGCCTGTACACATGGATTGTTCATTGAGGATGCGGCAAACCGTCTGAGAGTTTGTGATGATATTCTAAGTTCGGATACGTTAGAAGGAGTCTACACTCGATTCTCAGTCGCTCCTGCTATAGCTGACGCGCTCTGATGTTTTGGAAAGGGCCGGTCTTCACAAGAGATGGTTTCAGAGGTTTGGGACTAAATTTAGAAAGTTGTGATATCGTAGACAGAGTGGATGGAGAAGAAAATGGAATAATTGTTCCTCTATTCCGCAATTGTCATACACATTTAGGAGATACCTTAGCAAGGGAGGAGGTTCCTGAGGGGTTGTCTTTAGCTGAACTAGTAGGTCCTTCTGGATGGAAACATCAATGGTTGGCCAGTAATGATGTTGGAGTTTCGATTCGGGCTGGAATGAAAGAGATTATTGCCTCGGGTACGGGATTAGTCATGGATTTTAGAGAGGGTGGAAAGACAGGGCTTGACAAATTCAAGGAAATGGGCTATCCTGGGACGGTGATTCTTCTTGGGCGACCTGAGAACGATGAGAATCTGTCTGGGGAAAATGTTGGCATCAGTAGTCTAGCTGATGTTGGAGATATTGCATCAAAACTTGTGAAGCAGGCCAGAGATCAAGGTGGATTGGTCGGAATTCACCATTCGGAAAACGAACATGAGGATGTTCAAGGAATTATTAGACTGAAACCGGATTTTCTAGTACATATGTGCCATGCCACTGATGAGGACCTTGAAAAAGTGAAATCCGCTGGAATCTCCATTGTTGTCTGTCCAAGAAGTAATGCTTACTTCGGAAATTTACCGCCATTGGAGAAAATGATTGAATTTGGAATTGATCTTGGTTTTGGTACAGATAATGGGATGCTATGCACCGCAAATATGTTGGATGAGATACGATTTATAAGACAAGAATTCGAATCTATTGATTTAGAAAGGATTCTCTCAATTGCTTGTTTTGGGCTCGATGATATGTTTAATAAGGATGGAACTTCAACTTATTCCAATCTGGAACAAAATGGTTGGGTGCTGCTCTCAAGGGCTGCAGAAGACAACTTCGAGTCTGTCTTCAGCCCAAATGCCGAGATTCTAGGTGTACGCTGGAGAAACTAGAGTGGATTTTCAAAAAGTGACCGCCGTGGCTACCCGTCGAGGGATATTCCAGCCTGCATACGATGCGTATGGGGGTTTGGCTGGGTTCTATGATTACGGTCCTGTCGGCGTTAGAATGCGTAGGAGAATTCTTGAGGTTTGGAGAAAACATTACGTTATCGGTGCTGGATGCCTAGAATTGGATGGGGCATTGGTTGGGCCTGAGGCTCTTTTTCAAGCTTCTGGACATTTGGGAGAGTTTGATGATGCGCTTGTTGATTGTCCGGACTGTGGGAAACAGTTCAGAGCAGACCACCTAGTCAATGGCGGAGAAGACCTGTCGCGAGAGGCTCTCGCTAGAGCGGTTTCAAAAGCTGCGTGCCCCAATTGTGGTTCTGCACTTTCTGAATTGAAGGCTTTCAACCTAATGTTCTCGACAAGTGTTGGGTCTAGCAAAGGTGCATCTGGATATTTACGCCCTGAAACTGCTCAGAGTATTTTTCTGGCTTTCCCATGGTTATTGAGGCAAAATAGAGGGAAATTACCGTTTGCAGGCTCTCAAATCGGAAGATCTTTCAGGAATGAGATTTCGCCAAGGCAAGGCCCATTGCGAATGCGTGAATTTACACAGATGGAAGTTGAACATTTTTTCCTTCCAAATGATGAACCTGAATTGTCGGGATCTTTAGAGAATATCACAATTACACTT
Organism: uncultured archaeon; assembly: GCA_964432625.1. GTDB lineage: Archaea > Thermoplasmatota > Poseidoniia > MGIII > CG-Epi1 > CG-Epi1. The sequence continues at coordinate 2,346 of CAYSOH010000072.1, read as the reverse complement.
CTACCTGCTGATGGAAAAGAAAATGAAACTACTGTGGGAGAGGCTTTCAATTCGGGAGCAATTGGTTCATCATTGGTTGCATCCCATTTAGCTCGAGCTCAAACATTTCTCACTGCTATTGGTATTCCAAGTGATAGCTTGAGATTTCGGCAACATGGTGCAAATGAGATGGCCCACTATTCCAGCGACTGCTGGGACGGAGAAATCCGCACTTCTCTTGGTTGGGTAGAAGTTGTTGGAGTTGCTCACAGAGGTGATTACGATCTTAGTGCACACGGTAATGCTTCTCCCAAGGAATTTAGGGTCATGGTTCCAGGTACTGAGAAGGAAACTGAGGTTTGGGTACCTAATGCAGGAAGTATTGGAAAGGAATTCAAAGGAAATGCCAAGAGTATTCTTGAAGCGATAAAGGATGTTGATTTAGAACCAGGATTCGTTGTCGGAGAGATTACATTGAACGAGGAGCATATGAGTCAAAAAACCGTTAGAAAAGGGGAGATGGTTTACCCGCATGTGGTAGAGCCTTCCTTCGGTCTTGATCGGATTCTCTACTGTCTTCTGGAAACTGCTTGGAACGTCGATAATGAGCGAGAATGGATTTCCCTTCCGCAAGATACCTCTCCCTACGACCTATTAGTTGCTCCTTTGATGACAAAGGATGGGCTAGACGATTCAGCTAAGGACATATTCTCAAAGGCTCAAGAGAGTGGAATTGATGCTTATTACGATGAAGCTGGTTCAATTGGTCGTAGGTATGCACGGGCTGATGAGATTGGTATTTTCTTCTCTATGACTGTGGATCACCAAACTTTGGAAGATGGGACTGTCACACTTCGTGAGAGAGATTCCAAAGGCCAGTCACGGGTTTCCGTAGAGGATGCACTGAACAAAGTTAGGAGATAAGTTGGATCAGATGTTGATTCATGTATTCGCTTTCATTTATGGGATTGCGTTCGTATTAATTGGCATTGAACATTTCAGGGAACCACAGAAATTTGTGGAGATTGTGCCTTCCTACTTTCCTTTTGCTTTGTTTTTAGTGTATCTGACGGGAGCAATGGAAATTGCAGGAGGGTTGGGAATAATTTATCCAGAGACGCGTGTGGTTGCTGGTAGATGTTTGGTCCTATTCTTGGTTGCCGTTTATCCTGCAAACTTGTACATGTGGACCAATGATGTTCCATTCAATGGAACTAGATTGACGACTAATGGGCACCTCATCAGATTAATTGTACAAGTTCTATTGATAATTGGAGCGTTGGGTCTAGCTGGAGATTTACAGAAATTGAGAGATTTTAAATCGTAGAAAGTTATCTTACCTTGAGAATTGCTGCTTCGCCAACCAACCACCTAAAACAATTAGAAAAAGTCCTATGGCCGCAAGCTCATTAGAGATGAAATGACCGCTCGTTCCTTCTCTTGTAAATGCTAGAAAACCATTACCGATTCCAAAAAGTGAAAGTCCGGCTACGTGTTTCAATCCTTCCGAACTTGTCCAGAACTCAACCGCTTTTGTATCTCGGTTATGCCAAACCCAAGCTGCGTGAAAAAGAATCCATGCCGCAAATAGCTCTGTTGTTTCCTCGAGACCTGCAGAAGTGCCTATTTTTTCCACGGTTTTATTTTCTAATAATTCTTCTCCTTTCTTATCATGGAATGTATCTGCGATTTGGCCTAAGCCCAAAAGGGCCAATACTAAAATGTAAAGAAGTGAATGAGCTAGTGGTGTTTTCTGAACTGAATTGAATGTAAGCCAGGATAACCAAACTAAGACGGAACCAAGGCCTGAAGCGAAAATAAACCGACCGCTCATGGACTCTCTAAGTGTTAAGTCCCAATTATTTTCTAAAATAATCATTACTAAACTAAAGAAAAATAGGATTTTCCCGATTTGGAGGGTGTTTTCTTCTGTAGTTTTTTTGTTATTTTGAAAATCTCTCCAAGCTATTGCTGCAACCAGAAGATAGGCTAAACGTGTGGCTTGTTCTACTGGGCGGTATTCTGGTTCAATACTGCTATACTCTGAAAAAACATCCGGAAGTAAATACGTATCTAATAGAAATATAAAAAAACATGTAAAATAGACTGCTAGCATTGGAGACGGCAATAATGATGTTCTCGCTGTGGGTTCTGACAAGATTATTACCTTATTCGTTTGAAGGCATCGATAGCCGTTCCCAAATCTTCGTCTGTAATGTGAAGGTGAAATACGGCCCTTATTGTTGAATCGTCTGTATCTAAGATTTCGACGCCGTGTTTAGATAGTTCGTCGATTTTCCTCTTTGTACTTCCTTTTTCAACTCCGATAAAAACAATGTTTGATTGTACTGTTTCAAGATTAACTGA